>NZ_JAELTK010000017.1:0-83601 GCF_016428765.1 Delftia sp. ASV31 | reverse complement strand
CCCCCCCCCCCCCCCCCCCCCCCCCCCCCCCCCCCCCCCCCCCCCCCCCCCCCCCCCCCCCCCCCCCCCCTCCCTCACCTCCCCCGCCCCCCGACATCTACACTGTTCGCATTTCGTCGGCAGCGTCAGATGTCCCCCCCCCCCCCCCCCCATGCCTTGAGAAATCCGTCTGAAGGCTTGAGGGTCAATCCCCGCAACGTACGAGTGGGAAACTTTCCCTTGTCAAGAAGCTCAATCTGGAATAAGCGATTAACCTGCGCGATTGTCGTGACAGGAAGTGGATCGATTCCATTCTTAATCTTCTGCGAAAGCTCTGCTTTGACTATCTCGTCAGCAGTTATTGCACTGGCGGCGGATCGCAAGTGATCCACCACCAGCTCCAAAAGGCCTTCTGTCAATGCAACCAGAGGTTCATCACGAGCATTTTTCTGCCCCACCGCTTCAGTGGCAATTATGGCGAGCAGGTCTGCGAATACTTGACCAGCCTGGGCCTCATTAACACTTTTAGCTTGGCCGTATAACTGCGAAAATGTGCTCGATGCCGCCTCACAAAGCATCGTCTCCCAAGCGCTGGCTAATGCAGCCGCACCAGATTTTTTCAGCACTTCTGCGAGAGAGTTCTCGAGATTTTCCCCAATTTTTGCCTGTTCTTCAAAATGAGAGCGCAATCCAACGTTTATTTCCTCAGTCGAACGATCATTGGTCAAAGGAACCACTTCAGCCTTTCCTAGACAAGTGACCGTTGAAGGCTGTGGAATACCTTGCTGCTTCAATTGGCGCAGAACTTCAGGACTTACTTCATTGACCTTATCCGGAAAGCTTGTCCAGAACACAAGGCAGTATGGACCACAATTTTCAGCAACCACATTCTTCAGAACTGATGCAATTATTGAAGCTACATTCTTTGCTTCAAATCCAGCCGCATCCAAAAGATTCATATCTACGAACGCGAGACGAAGGTGCGGATAGCCACCCGCAGGTGGCGCCGGAATCAGATCCCCGGAATCGTACAAGTGTGCACTACATGCTATCCCCCGACCAGAAAGCCCATTGACGATTGAGATCAACTCAAGGCTATTGTTATCAATTGCAATAGCACGGACTGGTGAAAAAATCATCGAATCCCTCCAAAGCGAAAAACCACCGCAGCACCGTTATAGGCGTCAGGCACTTCAAGCTCATCCTTCAATTCACATGCCGATGTAACCTCAAAGGATCCACCGCAAATTTCCATTGTCTGGTCTGCAAAATACAAACCCAGCCCCATACCGCCAGGTCGCGTAGAAATGAAAGGCTGAATTGCTTGATCCTTAGACAAAGTAAATCCCGGTCCATTGTCGATTACAGCAATAAGTCCGCTATTTGTCTCAGCATTCCACGATGTTCTAACGGCAACTGCTGGAATATGGTCCGCTTGTGTATCGCGCGGCACCCTCGCCCAAAAGAGGGAATTATTTACTGCATTTGCAATCGCACTGATCAACAAATTGCTAGGCGCCTTTACTTTAAAATCAGGATCGTCACCTGTGAGCACAGGGCAGCTAAGTGCAACTTTATGCCCCGAAAATCGGGCCTCATAAAAACTCAAGGCCGCCTTAACAACCTTTGTTACAGCTATCTGGCGCGCCGGCTCCTTGCGCAAAAGAGGTCCTATCTCCTTGAGTAAGGATTTCAAATGGGCCAACTGAGACGTCGCCACATCGAAGGCACGCGCATCCATCGCCTTGCCGACTCCCTCCACTGCACGCTCAACTTCATGAACGACAAGCGCCAGATTCAAGCCAGATGATCCAGCCGCGACCATGACATCGCGCATTTTTTCAAATTCGTTCTCAATCGTCTTTATGTCACTATCGAGTGCGGTGGCAAGCTGCTTATCTTTAGAAACGGCGCGCTTTACATTATCGAGAGCAGTCGCAAGACGCACAGGTGGCGCTTCAGGATCGACACCCTTTAGGGCAAGCACAAGTTTTGCTCTATCTTCCGCATGGGTCCGCTCGAAATGGTCAAATGCGCTCAGAACGATCCGCCTAAATCTCCTGAATACTTCATTCTCATTAAAACCCTCTCGGTTTGTTTTTTCAATAAGCCCAATACTCGCACTGCTCTCAATATTTATCGCAGAGACCACCGAATTGGTGCCGAATTTACCCGTCGGTCGGTTGATTCTTCTTATATTTAAGCCCAACCAGTCGTCTGCCTTCTCGCCGTACGTAAAGATACGTACCCCATCGCGATAAACTCGGGCGCCTGTCTGATCGTCGAGCCACATAGTCAGTTGCTGTTGAGCCCCTGATGACTTCAAGACCTCAGACCTGCGAAAGTAACCGTAAACAACACCACTTATGGGCCCAATGCCGGCCAAATCATTTGCGCTACATGTCGACCTGTCGCGTGCGCTTGAGTCTGAAAATTCGTCATTTTCCTCTTGAAGCAGAAGCAATGACGTACTCCTCTCGCCCGCATTGCGATATTTCAGATCTTTCCAGTTTGGAGGCCGAAACTCGTACTTCCACGTGTATTGACCATCCTCATCAATGCTGAACTCAAAAAACCAGGGCGCGTTGTCGAGAAACTGACGCAGCCCCAACGTATCCGCCAACTCACGCTCTCTGCCTGGAACAGCCAGATGAACTTGAAAATTATCAGGTGTTGCGAATGGACTGGCCAAGCTGGTGACCAGCCGCTGCATCCTGCGGATATCCCCACGAGTCCAGGTTGCCCGCCGGAGGGACCGGATTTCAATCCTAGTTCCAGTTTTCCCCGCGGGAAAGAACTTTCCATGCTCTCTGGTACGCAGAGTCGCAGACAGATCCTGCATAAGCGAACCCTGACCTATAAGCTCATCCAGATCAAGCCGGACTTCATATTCCGGCTCATCTTCCTTGCGCGTTATGAGTAACAGCTGCCGCCCTAACTTAAAGGCCGCCAGCCTTCCCACGCCCTTTTCACCAAGGGGCAGCCGTTCATATTTCGGCGACCTTGTAAGCCGCGCAAAACGCTTATAGCTATGCCCGATAAAAAGCCAACCATCCTCGATTGATTCAGCACCCATTCCATGACCGTCATCCTGGACAGAGACATAACTATCAATGCCTTCATCAAGTTTTAATGTTACGGTTACCTTATTCGCGTCCGCATCGTATCCATTTTTAACCAACTCGAAAATTGCGAATTTTTCATCGCCGATCAGCTGATCACCAAGCAAAGCTAGCACATGGCTCGCGGTCTTCACCGGAAGTCGATACTCCTTTTCTGCCTCAACCATATTTACTCCTTCTGATCAGCAATCTTGCATTTATTACAGGATATATTTCAGATGCCTGAATAGCCCCTTAAGGAATGCCGGGCAACATAACCTGCCAAACAATCATTCAAACTATTCCTTGAATGAATTTTCAATAAAATTTATTTCCATAGAGAAGTTCAGAATTTCCGGCTTCACGGAGATGCCATCTACCGCCATCCCCCTCGGCAATGTTTCTAATATTTCTAGAGTCTGACGAAGAGCCGGCCCTATGTCGCGAGCAACTCGCATCTTCCCTCCGCACTCGGAAATTTCATACAGACGATATATATCATAGGGCTCCGGCCCTTTAACAGCCCTCGATAGTTCACTATAGGAAAGGTGTATCGGATTTCCAAATTTACCGGCAGTACTTTTCGCGTCTATCAACCGAAATTTCGCACTATTTGTGTGGAAAATTTTGAAGTCAAAAGGTGAAACTGCGTTGACGCTTGAACTCCATTCAAATTCCGCGATGCGTCCCTGTTGAAGTTCAGACTCGAAGTATGAATTCAACAGCTCTTCTCCGGCCACTCCCGTTGCCTCAGCAAACCTGCGTGAGCGCAAGAAGTCCTCAGGGCTGATACCACGTCTGCCTGTGCGAGCATTGACTGCGGAAACTCCAGAGTATCCGCCCAGCGCCGCATCTTCAAGAACATCTGTCTGAATCCACTCGTGCAATGGATGGTCAGGGCCGGCACGTGCAGACGCAAGCACGCTGGATATTATTTTTTCATCCAAAAGCCACATCGAGCCGCTTGTATATCTGCGACTGAGCTCTGCATGAAGACTGGCGTCCGACGCCGTGGCCTCTGAAACCAGAGCTATATTGGCTGTTGTGGGGTATGCGTCGCCCGCAAATTCAATAAGTGCAAAATCTCCAGGAACAAGCACGTTATAGCGCTCAGGGTCCTCAACCGGGTTATCGATCAGTTCGCCGTTGAGGCGCCAGTTTTTCTCCTGCTTCAGGATCTTTCGCTGGAGATTGTTCACCGTGGCTAGGCCGGGGCCAAACAAGTACAGGTCCAACGGATAGCGTGGGCGCGGCACGAGCGGGGGATCTCCGAGCAATGGGTACAGCCCCCCGACAAGAATGCGAGTGTCCAAGTTGAACGCTTTCTGGCTACCTGCCGGGCGATTCGCCAAGTGCCATTTGAATAACGTCAGATCCGAAGCCGTCAGGCGCTTGAGCGCCAGCTTTCTTGCCATGCTCCCCCCTGTGTTTACCCGCCATCAACAGCCCTCACGCCCATAGTGGGCATCGGCAACCTGTGGTGTTTAAATATGTGTATTGGTGCATAATAGCACCACTAAACATACACCGGTGACGAACCCATGGCACGCAGTCCGATCGCTCCTGACGGCAAGACCGTCAGAACCTCTGTCATGCTGCCAGAGGACACGCACCTCCAGGTCCAGGCCATGGCAGATGCAAACCATGTCTCCTCTGCCTGGGTCATCCGCATGGCAGTTCAGCGGTTCCTGGAAGACAACCAGGGACAGCTGCCACTGCCACTCAGGCTCCCCAGCAAGCAGGGCCAGCACTAATGAACAATGACATCATCCTCCGCAAGCTTGAACGGCTGAAGGCGGCAGGCAAGCCACGCGTACTTGATCTCTTCGCCGGCTGCGGCGGCATCTCTCTCGGCTTCGAGGCCGCAGGATTCGACATGCGTGGCGCTGTTGAGTTTGATCCGGACGCGGCGCGCTCACATGGTCTGAACTTTCACGATGGTGCACCGGCCCACAGCGAGCCAATCGACATTACCAAAACCACGCCGGCCGCACTGAGCCTGCAGCTGGGACTTGGTCCTGTCGCAGAAGCTTTTGATGTTGTTGTCGGAGGCCCGCCGTGTCAGGCCTTCGCCCGTGTCGGCCGCTCCAAGCTTCGGGAGATTGAAGAGCATCCTGAAGCCTTCATCCATGACCCCCGTGCCCAGCTGTACAAGAAGTACCTGGAGTACGTCGACGCGTTCCAGCCGCTCGCGGTTCTGATGGAGAACGTGCCGGACATCCTGAATCACGGTGGACAGAACATTGCGCAGGAGACCTGTGAGGTTCTGGAAGCCAAAGGCTATGTCTGCGGATACACCCTGCTCAATGCGGCGTTCTACGGTGTCCCGCAGATGCGCGAGAGGATGTTCCTGATCGCCTACCGTCATGAGCTTGCAGCCGAGGTGACCTTTCCTTCTCCAACGCACTGGCTGGTCCTGCCGCCCGGCTACGAAGGCTCGCGCTCGGTAGCGCTGAAGACATTGCGCGATCTCGTGGGTGATGCCCACTCCTACATTGCGCCACCTGCGGCCAGTCCGGACCTGCCGCCGGCCGTCACCGCCGAAGAGGCACTGGCAGATCTGCCCGCCATCAATGCCCGTGAGCTTCTGGCTGAAGGCAAGATCGCGCGCGGTGCGAGGCGTTTTGACACGCCGGTGGGATACAACCGCAAGAAGCCATCGGCTTACGCAGAGCTGATGCGCAACTGGCCAGGCCATGCAGGGCCGAAGGAAGGCCCGTCGGACCACGTTATCCGCTATCTGCCCCGGGACTATGAGCTTTTCGCGCGCATGAATCCTGGCGATCAGTACCCGCAGGCGTATGAGCATGCGGTCACCATGTTTGAGGAAAGGCTTGCTGCAGCCAGAGCACGCGGCGACAAGATGCCAGAAGGTTCGGCCAGATACAAAGCGTTGTGGGATTCGATCGTTCCCCCGTATGACGCGAGCAAGTTCCCGAACAAGTGGCGCAAGATGTGGAAGGATCAGCCTGCACGGACACTGATGGCCCACCTGGGTAAAGACAGCTACAGCCATATCCACTACGACAGCAAACAGGCCCGAACGATCTCCGTGCGTGAGGCAGCGCGCCTGCAGTCGTTTCCAGATGGCTTCCGCCTGAGCGGCACGATGAACCCGGCGTTCAAGCAGATCGGAAATGCTGTTCCGCCACTGCTCGCCCGTGCGATAGCCACCCAGATGATGCAGACCCTCCGCCAAGCAGCGAACAACAAGGAAGCAGTGGATGAACCTCGTCGAGCGGCAGCGGCAGTTTCTTGAAGCAGCACAGAAGCACTTCGGCACATCGAAAGGCGTCCGTCCCCGCGAGCTTTTTGGCGTATCAAACAGCGCCAAGATCGTCGAAGGAGGGATCCAGCTCGGCGTGGTCAATCTGGACAACGTCAAGGAAGATGCCGAAGCGCTGATCTTCGGCTGTGTCCTTCGGTTTCCGCCGGAGGATGAGGTCTATTTTGCGGTGTTGATCCGCAACGACCGGTCAAGCTTTCTTGCCCGCCTTGCCGAGATGAAGCGGCTGGGTGCCGCCAGCAAGGCGGCGCCGGCAGAGGCTGATGAGGATTTCGCACTGGAATCGCAAGGCGAGGCGGAAGACTCCAGCGAATCGCCTGGGAGCGCCATCAAGTACAGCGCACGGAACAATCTGGTCCCTGTCTATCTGGCTGGCGATGGCAGGCTCTGGTTGCGCAACGCAAAATTCTGGGACAGCCTGAAGTTCGAGCTCTCTCCGTTCGGACCCTCAACCGAGCCCGACGAAATCGTTGTTGCGCTGTATCCGCCAACGGCTTCAGCACGGCGAAGTCTTTTGGCACGAGAGTTCATCGGATGGCTTGGCAGTCTAGTCGGCCAGCAGAAGATCCACGAACTCCCTGTGTGGAGTGACTCCGCGACGCTCAGCCCGGCAATGCGTCGGATGCCCGCATCTATCCCGGTCTCAGACATCGAGGCTGCAGTCGGATCTCTGGGCGGTCACTACCCTAATGGCGAAGTCCGTCGCTTCCACGCGGCGTTGAACTTCCTTGAACACAAGCACTTTGTGATCCTCTCCGGCCTCTCCGGCACGGGGAAAACACAGCTGGCGCTGAAGTACGCGCGCGCAGTGCACGGGCTGGCCGATGTCAAAGCGTCTGACCCACTCCTGTTCGAGTGCCCTGTCCGTCCAGAGTGGACTGATCCGACCGGTCTGACCGGCTACTACGACGTCCTCACCAACCGCTACGTCGTGCCGATCTTCCTTGAGGCCGTGCTGGTGGCCACCGCGCACAGAGAATCGCCAGTGTTCGTCATCCTGGACGAGATGAACCTGGCAAGGATCGAGTACTACCTGTCCGACGTTCTCTCGGCGATGGAAACCGGAGGCGCCCTTCAGTTGCACTCCAACGGAGTTCCGTTGGAAGGCACAACAGGTGCCAGCATCCGGGCTGAGCTGCCGATTCCTCCGAACCTGTTCATCATCGGCACGATCAACGTCGACGAGACGACCAACCCTGTCAGCGACAAGGTTCTGGACCGTGCATCAGTGATCGACATGTCCGAGGTTGATGTTCCCGGGTTCCTGGCGTCGCTCGCCGGTCGTTTCCCGGATCTGCATGACGCCCGCGCCGCAGCGGAACCTCGCCTCACTGCAGTTCACGCACTCATGCGGGAGTACGGGCTGGGCTTCGGCTACCGGTTGATTGAGGAATTCATCCGTTACCACGCTTTTGATACGAAGCACCTGCAAAGCGACAGCGACACCGTCAGCGATCAACTGCTGGTTCAGAAAGTGCTGGTCAAACTGCGTGGCAGTGAGCGCCAACGGCCATTGCTGGACAAACTGAAGGAGACCTGCGCCGGCCTGCCCAAGGCGCAGGCACTGCTGAGCAGACTGAAGTCCGACCTCGACGAGTACGGCTCGTTTCAGGCCATGCGGTGAGCCGTGGCAAAGCTGAGCATCCGGAGAGAGAGCGATCAACGCACGTGGTCAGTCTGGCCTGAGCCGGAGCCGATCCCGGCCGGAGCTGTCCGGGAAGGCTCGTCGTACCTTTTTGTGCTCCATGACTGCGATCAGGCTCAAAACGCTGACCTGCTGATTGATGATGTCGCGGTCGAAGCGCTCCGTTCGCGCGAGGAGGGTACGGCCCTGTGGCGTTGGGCTCCCGGCTTTCATGCCGGCATGGTTGAGGCTCAGCTGCGACTGCCCGGAGTAGGACTGCGTCGCTTCGAGATCACTACAGACCCCGACATCCGCAAGCTGACCCGCGACGATTTTGATGTCATGGTCCGGGAGGTGCTGGAAGACAGCCAGGCACTGTTCTCTCTCAGTGCCTTCCGCAAGAGCATCGCGCGCCAGAGAGGAAACCGACCTCCTCCTCTCGCAAGGCTTGAGTACCTGCGCTCGCGCGCGGAAGCCATCATTGCAGCCGTCGAAAGCATCGCCCGGGCACCGCGGCACTTTCTGCGGGCTGAAGAGGTTTCTGTGCCAGTGCACAAAGCCCGACGCGCAACGGGGCCCGAGATCATCCGGTCCTTCCGGACGGGAATCGTGAGAACCGAGGCGTCAAAACCGTCGCGTCTTCCCGCTGCCCTGAATGGCAGACTGCCCGCAAAAATCCGGCTCAGCCAGCGCAGCAACAGCGTCGACCTTCATGAGCACCGGCAAATCAAGGCCTGCCTCCTTGCGTGGTCAGCATGGCTCAGCAGCATTGCAGATGCGCTGGCCCGGACAGACCGGAATGCTGACGCAGAAAGCCGTGGAACCGCCGGCCACTGGGCAGTGCGTACGCGTCACATTGCACGACGACTAGCGCGATGCGCGCACGCAGGCTTCATGGGCGAAGTCGGGGAAGGATCTGCGACATTGCAGATGACCTCGCTGTTCCGCAATGATCCTGTGTATCAGCGCTTCTACCGGCTCTGGCAGGACATGAACCTCGGGCTGGCTGCTGTGTTCGGTGATTTTCTGCAGATGCCCCTGGCCCGGACATACGAGCTCTACGAACTCTGGTGCTTCCTCAGGCTGCTCAGAGCGGCAGTTCAGGAATACAGATCCGATGACCTGGATATGACAACGCTGTTTCTCACTGATGCGGCTGGCGGAGTCACCCTTGCTGCAGGCTCTGTATCAGTGTCCATCGGGTCCGGCAGAATGCTGTGCTTTCAACGCCAGTACCGCGAGTACTGGGTTGAGCCCGACGGCCACGGAAGCTTCAGCCGCACCATGGTTCCGGATGTCGTTATGGCCGGGACCTTCACCGCGTCGGGGAGCCATGTCATCGTGCTGGATGCCAAGTACCGCATCGATGACGGCCTGAATGACGCCCTGAACTCGATCCACACCTACAGAGATGCGCTTGTACGGGAGACGTCCGGGGGTGTACCGGCAGGCATCGTGACCGCAGCCTACCTCCTGACCCCCCACGTACCGTTCCTTGGCCACGACTTCAAGGAAACAGCTGTACCCGGGCGATTGTTTCATCCGGCCTATCGCGAGAAGTTCAGGTTCGGCGCGGTGACACTCCGACCGGGAATGAGCAGCGACGAGCTGCGCGTCAGCCTGAGGAGCATCGTTGCAGACGCTGCGGCCGGAGTCGCCGGTGGCTGACGTCCTGACGGCCGAGCAGCGGCGACTTAATATGAGCCGCATCCGGGGCAAAGACACCAAGCCCGAAATGGTGGTGCGGCGGGGACTGCACGCCAGGGGCTTGCGCTACCGCCTGCAGGATCGCAACCTTCCGGGTCGCCCGGACCTGGTGTTTGCCAGCCATCGTGTCGTCGTCTTCGTGCACGGTTGTTTCTGGCATGGGCATAACTGCCCGATGTTCAGACTGCCTGCAACAAGACCGGAGTTCTGGCAGGCCAAGATAGAAGCAAACCGGGCCAGAGATCACCGCGCCAATGACTCATTGAATCTGCTGGGGTGGAGAGCTTTGACTATCTGGGAATGCAGCCTGAAAGGACCGGCGCGCTGGCCTACAGACGAACTGCTTGATGCCTGCGCCACGTTCATCAGAGGAACCACGCACCGGCTGGAGCTGACTGGGCGCTGGAAATGAGCAGGGTCAGTTCGAGAAAGCTCAAAATGGACTGCCCTTGGTCCGGTAGACAAACTCCGCCTATCTTTGGACTGCCCCCGCTCCACCTTCCCCATGGGCGACCGCTCAATGTCGGCAAGGTTGGCTAACGCCCGAGGAAAAACGCGGTGTCCGCGGAGTCAGTCTGCGGGCCGCCAGAGCAGCGGGCACGCCACGCAACACGCCATGAGTTAAAGAAAACGTAGCCCAGACCACCCCTCGAACCAAGAATTGCGTGCCATGACTCACGCAAAGCCCCCTTCGATGGAGCACCCGACCTCCATCCCCCAACCCAACCTCGACGACCTGGCCATCGACGCCGTCCTGCACCTGGGCGCTGCCCTCGAAGTGCTGGAGCTGCACGCCAGCCACAAGGTCACGGCAATCAACTGCGTGTGCCGCGACCTGCTGCGCATCTACTACGCCAAGGCTGATCAGGCGCAGTCGCTGGAGCCGCAGGACAAGGAACTGCTGGGCCTGCTGCACGACACGGCGGTGGACCTGGGCTATGCCATCGAGGTGGTGGACCATCTGAATGGCGACGAGGCCGATGACCCCATCCTCTATGCCGTGAGCTATCTGCTCAAGGCGGCCAAGCGGTTTGCGGATGAGGGCGTTGCTGCGGCGCTTGCCGTGAAGGGGTAGGGCGCAAGGGCGCAGGGCTGCCGCCTGCGTTGCAGGGGTCGGGCTTCAGGGGCAGGGTTTGAGGTGGGTCGCCGTGACCTGTTCGGTGAGCGGGTCTTCGGCCAGGGCCTGCAGCAGTGCGTCCAGCAGGCCGGGAAAGCGCGCGTCCAGGTCTTCGCGGCGCAGGGAGAGCAGGTTTTCCCGGCCGTCGGGGCGCTGCCAGATCACGCCGCTGTCGCGCAGCACGCGCCAGTGGTGGGTCATGGTGGATTTGGACTGGCCCTGAAGCAGCGAGCCGCAGGCGCGCTCATGGCCTGCGGCCAGCGCGCGCACCACGGCCAGGCGCAGGGGGTTGCCCAGGGCGTTGAGCAGGTTTTCCAGGCGTATCTGTTCGCGGTCGGGGTGGTTGGCAAGCATGGGTCATCCAATCGATGGGGCGCCACTGTGCCATGGAAGCAATGCCGCACGTCGCTGATGCGGCGTGGCGCGGGCAGTTATCTGGCAGACAGGGGCATGGCGTGGTGAAAACATGAATCGTTCTGCAAGAAGTTGCGGAAGATAGTACGATTGTCTTCGTACATTCCAATTGTCATCAACCCTCATTCAACCCCCGCGAGAATCCGACCCTTCGAACCGGCAGATCACGCACTTACGCTTTCGCAGCACCCAGGAGTCCTTTCATGGCCCGCCATACCCCCATAGAACGCTATCGCAACATTGGTATCTCCGCGCACATCGATGCCGGCAAGACCACCACGACCGAGCGCATCCTGTTCTACACCGGGGTGAGCCACAAGCTGGGCGAGGTCCACGAAGGCGCCGCCATCATGGACTGGATGGAGCAGGAGCAGGAGCGCGGCATCACCATCACCTCGGCGGCCACCACCTGCTTCTGGAAGGGCATGGACGGCCGCTTTGACCAGCACCGCATCAACATCATCGACACCCCGGGCCACGTGGACTTCACCATCGAGGTGGAGCGCTCCATGCGCGTGCTCGACGGCGCCGTGATGGTCTATGACGCCGTGGGCGGCGTGCAGCCGCAGTCCGAGACGGTCTGGCGCCAGGCCAACAAGTACAAGGTGCCGCGCCTGGCCTTCGTCAACAAGATGGACCGCACGGGCGCGGATTTTCTGCGCGTGCGGCAGATGATGATCGACCGCCTCAAGGCCAACCCCGTGCCCATCGTGCTGCCCATTGGCGCAGAGCAGCAGTTCACCGGCGTGGTGGACCTGCTCAAGATGAAGGCCATCATCTGGGACGAGGCCACGCAGGGCATGAAGTTCGAGTACCAGGACATTCCCGCCGCCATGGTGGCAGACGCCAGGAAGTGGCGCGAGTCCATGGTGGAAGCGGCTGCCGAGGCCAGCGAAGACCTGATGAACCGCTACCTGGAAGAGGGCGACCTGCCAGAGGCCGACATCCTGCGCGGCCTGCGCCTGCGCACCATTGCGGGCGAGATCCAGCCCATGCTGTGCGGCTCGGCCTTCAAGAACAAGGGTGTGCAGCGTCTGCTGGACGCCGTGGTCGAGCTCATGCCTTCCCCGCTGGAAGTGCCGCCCGTGGAGGGCCATGCCGAAGACGGCTCCATCATCGTGCGCCATGCCGATGACAGCGAGAAGTTCTCTGCCCTGGCCTTCAAGCTGATGACCGACCCCTTCGTGGGCCAGCTCACCTTTGTGCGCGTGTACTCGGGCGTGCTCAACAAGGGCGACAGCGTGCTCAACTCCGTCAAGGACAAGAAGGAGCGCATTGGCCGCATCGTGCAGATGCATGCCAATGAACGCCTGGAGGTCGATGAAATCCACGCCGGCGACATTGCCGCCTGCGTGGGCCTGAAGGACGTGACCACGGGCGAGACCCTGTGCGACCCGTCCGCACCCATCGTGCTGGAGAAGATGGTCTTCCCCGAACCCGTGATCGCCCAGGCGGTGGAGCCCAAGTCCAAGGCCGACCAGGAAAAGATGGGCATCGCCTTGTCGCGCCTGGCGGCCGAAGACCCGTCGTTCCGCGTGCGCACCGATGAGGAATCGGGCCAGACCATCATTGCCGGCATGGGCGAGCTGCACCTGGAAATCATCGTGGACCGCATGAAGCGCGAGTTCAACGTGGAAGCCAACGTGGGCAAGCCCCAGGTGGCCTACCGCGAGACCATCCGCAAGAAAGTCACCGATGTGGACGGCAAGTTCGTGCGCCAGTCCGGCGGCAAGGGCCAGTACGGCCACGTGGTCTTCACGGTCGAGCCGCAGGAACCCGGCAAGGGCTTCGAGTTTGTGGACGCCATCAAGGGCGGCGTGGTGCCGCGCGAGTACATCCCTGCGGTGGAAAAGGGCGTGGTAGAGGCATTGACCAGCGGCGTGCTGGCCGGCTACCCCGTGGTGGACGTCAAGGTCACGCTGACCTTCGGCTCGTACCACGACGTGGACTCCAACGAAATGGCCTTCAAGATGGCGGCCATCTTCGGCTTCAAGGAAGCGGCCAGGAAGGCCAGCCCCGTCATCCTGGAACCCATGATGGCCGTGGAAGTCGAGACGCCCGAAGACTACGCCGGCACCGTCATGGGCGACCTGTCCTCGCGGCGCGGCATGGTGCAGGGCATGGACGACATGGCCGGCGGCGGCAAGTCCATCAAGGCCGAAGTGCCCCTGTCCGAAATGTTCGGCTACGCCACCTCCCTGCGCTCGCAAACGCAAGGCCGTGCCACCTACTCCATGGAGTTCAAGCACTACGCCGAAGCACCGCGCAACGTGGCCGAGGCCGTGATCAACGCGCGGGTCAAGTAAAAGAGTCTGCGCCACAGGCCAGGCCGTGAGGCCATGGCCGTGGCCCTCACCCCTCCCGTATGCCCACGCCTGCGTCGGGCCGCCTGCGGGGTTGCAGTCCTGCCGAAGGACAGGACTGCCTCGTCAACTGACTCGCCGTGATGTTTGAGTGAAGCGCGCAGCGCGCAACGAGTTTCACGGCGAACCCCGCAGGCGGCCCGGCGCAGGTTGCCCGCAGCGAAGCGAAGGGACGTGGATATTCGGGTCGCCTTCTTTGATCTGACCTTTCTTGGCGAATCAAGAAAGGGCAGTCGGCCGCCGGGCCGAGACCCGGCCCCGAAAAGCAACCCCCCGGCAGGGGCAAAAAGCGCACCGAACCCACGCCCAACGAAAAACAGCCCCTTGAAGGAGCTGTTTTAAAGAGAGACAGGAGAAGCCGAAATCAGGCCTCAGGCTGCTGCTCAGATTCAGCAGCCTCAGCCTCAGCAGCCGGAGCCGCCTCACCAGAATCCGCCAAAGCCTGCCGCACACCAGCCTTCTCGCCAGCAGAAGCAAACTTGCTGTACTTGCCAACGATGCCGACCAGGGCGCCATAGATGCGCGGATTGCCCGCCAGACATTCCTTCTGCTCCAGGAAATCCGCCTCGCCCGTGAAGTTGCCGACCAGGCCGCCGGCCTCGGTCACCAGCAGGCTGCCGGCGGCCACGTCCCAGATCTGCAGGCCGCTTTCAAAGAAGCCATCGGCAAAGCCGGCTGCCACGTAGGCCAGGTCCAGCGCGGCGGCGCCGGGGCGGCGCACGCCTGCGGTTTCCTGCATCACGTCGCCCAGCATGTTCATGTACTGCTTGAAGTTGTCGCCACGGCGGAAGGGGAAGCCGGTGGAGATCAGGCTGTCCTTGAGCTGGATGCGCTTGGACACGCGGATGCGGCGGTCATTCAGGTAGGCGCCGCGGCCGCGCGTGGCCGTGAACAGGTCGTTGCGCGAGGGGTCGTACACCACGGCGTGCTCCACCTTGCCCTTGAAGGACAGGGCAATGCTCACGCAGTACACGGGGAAGCCGTGGATGAAGTTGGTGGTGCCGTCCAGCGGATCGATGATCCAGACGTAGTCGGAGTTCTTGGCGCCGAACTCGTTGCCCGATTCCTCGGCCAGGATGCCGTGGCCCGGGTAGGCGCCCAGCAAGGTTTCGATGATGGCCTGCTCGGCCGCCTTGTCCACCTCGGTCACAAAGTCGTTGACCTGCTTTTGTGCGACACGCACGGATTCCACGTCAAGAGCCGCGCGGTTGATGATGGCGCCGGCGGCGCGTGCGGCCTTGATGGCCACGTTGAGCATGGGATGCAGGTTGGTCGACATAGATTGTGAGGCGTTGGCGGAGCAGCGGCTGTGCAAGGAGAGGACGGTCCTCTCTGGCAAAAGCAGGCTGTTTGACGCGGGTAAGAACGGAAAAAGCCGCGTCCGGCGATGCGGGGCGGCGACAATAGCGCGCAATTTTACCCGCCTTGTCCGTTTTGTGCTGCGCAACCTGTCCCGTCTTGGGGGCTCTGCCGGCGCCGGCAGGCCAGCGACGCCATGAAAACCCGATTCGTACTGATAGAAACCAGCCACGCCGGCAATGTGGGCGCCGCCGCCCGCGCCCTGAAGACCATGGGCTTTGACGACCTGGTGCTGGTGCGCCCGCGCTGGCCCAACGTGCTGCGCAAGGAAGAGACCATCCAGCGGGCCAGCGGCGCGCTGGACGTGCTGGGCAATGCGCGCGTGGTCGAGACGCTGGAGGAGGCGCTGGACGGCATCAGCCACCTGTGCGCCACGGCCATGACGCCGCGCGACTTCGGCCCGCCCACGCGCACGCCGCGCCAGCATTTCGAGCTGCTGCTCAGCGGGGCGCTGGATGTGCTGGCTGCGCCCGATGTGCCCGATGCGGCCGATGAAGCGGCACCGCCCACCGATGCATCCGTGTCCGCACCGGCTCCCGCGCCGCGCTGCAACCAGTCCGGCGTGGCCTTCCTGTTCGGCTGCGAGCGCTTCGGCATGAGCAACGACGATGTCTACCGCAGCGATGTGGCGCTGTCGATTCCGTCCAATCCGCAGTTCGGCTCGCTGAACCTGGGGGCAGCCATCCAGGTGGTGGCCTATGAGTGGCGCCAGGCGCTGGGCGGCTTTCCCGTGGTGGAGCACACGCCTGCGCCGCAGCGCGCCGACGCGGCCCAGGTGGCCGGCATGCTGGGCCACTGGGAGCAGGCGCTGGCGCATATCGGCTTTCTCGATCCGGCCGCGCCCAAGAAGCTGATGCCGCGCCTCAACCAGCTTTTCAACCGCTCGCAACTGACCGCCGAGGAAATCCACATCCTGCGCGGTGTTGCGAAGGCCATGCTGCAGAGCACCCCACCGAAACGCTAGACTGAGCGGTCTTGTCAACAATAACCAGCCCCTAGATGCTTGACCGCCTGCGCTCCGATATCCAGTGCATCCTCGACCGCGACCCTGCGGCACGCAGCACCTGGGAGGTCATCACCTGTTATCCGGGTCTGCATGCGATCTGGCTGCAACGCCCGGCGCACTGGTGCTGGAACCATGGCCTCAAGTGGCTGGGGCGCTTCATCTCGCACATCGGCCGCTGGCTCACGGGCATCGAGATCCACCCGGGCGCCGTCATCGGCGAGCGCGTCTTCATCGACCACGGCATGGGCGTCGTCATCGGCGAGACGGCCGTGGTCGGCGACGGCTGCACCATCTACCACGGCGTGACCCTGGGCGGCACCTCGCTGTACAAGGGCGCCAAGCGCCATCCCACGCTGGGCCGCGATGTGGTGGTCAGCGCGGGCGCCAAGGTGCTGGGCGGCTTCGAGGTGGGCGACGGCGCCAAGATCGGCAGCAATGCCGTGGTCATCAAGCCCGTGCCCGCAGGCGCCACGGCCGTGGGCATTCCGGCGCGCATCATCGCCAGCAAGAACGGCCACAGCGCCGATGTGACCGAGCACGACCTGGCATCTGCCAAGTCCGAGGCCATCAAGGTCCCGTCGGCTGCCGCGCCCCAGCCGTTCACGGCCTACGGCATCACCCAGGAAATGGACCCCGTGGCCCAGGCCATGCGCGGCCTGAGCGATGGCGCGGCCGCGCACGAGCAGCAGATCGCGCTGCTGTGGGAGGCGATTGCCAAGCTCTCGGCCGGCAGCAAGGTGGGCGACTGCGTGCCCTGCGAGTCAGAGCGCCCGCAGGCCTTCCAGAAGGACAAGATCGACCAGATCATGGGCAAGTAGGCCTGCACAAGATCACCAAAGATCCCCCAAGATCCCCCAAGAAGACCGGAGACTCCGACCAGCATGAACGTTGAACAGGCCTTGCATGCGCGCCGCTCCGTGCGCGCCTTCCTGCCCCAGTCGCCCGATGCGGCGCTGGTGCGCTCCCTGATGGAACAGTCGGCACAAGCGGCCTCGGGCGGCAACCTGCAGCCCTGGCGCGTGCTGGCGCTGACGGGCGAGCCGCTGCAGCAGCTGCTCACCGCCGTTGCCGAAGCCGAGCCCCAGGACGCCCAGCCCGGCCTGTCCTACCCGCCCAATCTCTGGGAGCCCTACCGCAGCCGGCGCTTTGCCAATGGCGAGGAGCTGTACCAGTCGCTGGGCATTCCGCGCGATGACAAGCCCGCGCGGCTGGAGCAGCTGGCGCGCAACGGCCAGTTCTTCGGCGCGCCCGTGGGCCTGATCGTGGCCGTGGACGAGCGCATGGGCCTGCCGCAATGGGTGGACCTGGGCATCTACCTGCAGTCCTTCATGCTGCTGGCCTGCGCCAATGGCCTGGCCACCTGCGCCCAGGGCTTCTGGCGCCGCTACAACGATGCCGTGACCCAGGCGCTGGCGCTGCCCGAGGGCTACCACGTGGCCTTCGGCATTGCGCTGGGCTACGAGGACAAGGATGCCCCCATCAACGGCTGGCGCGCCACGCGCGCACCGGTGGCCGAATGGGCACAGATGCGCGGCTTCGACTGAGCAGGGCTTTCAGGCCCCTGGGCAAACCCGCAGGGCAAGGGCGCCTTGCCATCCCCTATACTGCGCTCTGCTCCGGGGTGTGCTGATGCACTGAGATGCCAACCGGTCCATGCGCTGCATGGGCCAGGCGGCGAACCCGACGAACTTGATCCGGTTGATACCGGCGGAAGAAGAGCGGGACCCTGAAGCGGGGCCGAAGTCAGAGGATGGAAATCCGCCACGGCGGATACACGCAGGGCCGCAACGGCCAGGCAGGCCACCATCCGATGCGCATCGACCCTTGCCAACCAAGGCTGCTCGTGCGCCTTGGCGTGCGTGGCAACCAGGGGCCAAGGCCATACGGCCCTGGCAGGCCCACACTGGCATAGCCCGGTGCGCGGCCTTTGGCACAGCCCAAGGAGTGTCCGGTTCCCGGAGCGTTGTTGATCGACGCTTTGAACGCAAGGAACCCGACATGAACGCTCCCGATTCCATCTTCACCCCCGCAGCCGGCGAAGCTCCAGACGCACAGCGTTTTTCCGACCTGCTGGCGCAGTCGCGCAAGCCGTTCCCGGCCTCCACCAAGAGCTATCTGCAAGGCAGCCTGCACAGCGGCCTCAACGTGCCCGTGCGCGATATCCAGCTGACCAATGGCGAGCAGGTCAGCGTCTATGACACCTCGGGCCCCTACACCGATCCGGCCGTGGCCATCGACGTGCGCAGCGGCCTGCCTGGCGTGCGCAATGCCTGGATCGAGTCGCGCGGCGACAGCGAGTACTACGCCGGCCGCCTGCGCCAGGCCCTGGACGACGGCGGCAAGCGCGGCGAGGAAGATGAGCGCGTGGCCCGCCTGCGGGCCGAGGCCGCATCCCTGCAGCGCCAGCCGCGCCGCGCCAAGAGCGGCGGAAACGTCACCCAGATGCACTACGCGCGCAAGGGCATCATCACGCCCGAGATGGAATACGTGGCCCTGCGCGAGAACGGCCGCCGCGAATGGATGGCCGAGTACCAGCAGGACGCCGCGCGCGAGGCGCGCCTGGCCGGCAACGGCCTGGGCGCCGCCATCCCCAAGATCATCACGCCCGAATTCGTGCGCGACGAAGTGGCGCGCGGCCGCGCCATCATCCCGGCCAACATCAACCACCCCGAGATCGAGCCCATGGCCATCGGGCGCAACTTCAAGGTCAAGATCAACGCCAACATCGGCAACTCGGCCGTCACCTCCAGCATCGAGGAAGAGGTCGAGAAGCTGGTCTGGGCCATCCGTTGGGGCGCGGACAACGTGATGGACCTGTCCACCGGCAAGAACATCCACACCACGCGCGACTGGATCATCCGCAACTCGCCCGTGCCCATCGGCACCGTGCCCATCTACCAGGCGCTGGAAAAAGTGGGCGGCATCGCCGAGGACCTGACCTGGCCCATCTTCCGCGACACCCTGATCGAGCAGGCCGAGCAGGGCGTGGACTACTTCACCATCCACGCCGGCGTGCGCCTGGCCTACATCCACCTCACGGCCCAGCGACGCACAGGCATCGTCTCGCGCGGCGGCTCCATCATGGCCAAGTGGTGCATGGCCCACCACCGCGAGAGCTTCCTGTACGAGCACTTCGAGGACATCTGCGACATCATGAAGCAGTACGACGTCAGCTTCTCGCTGGGCGACGGACTGCGCCCCGGCAGCGCCTCGGATGCCAATGACGAAGCCCAGTTCGCCGAGCTGCAGACCCTGGGCGAGCTGACCCAACTGGCCTGGAAACACGACGTGCAGACCATGATCGAAGGCCCCGGCCACGTGCCCATGCACATGATCCAGGCCAACATGACCGAGCAGCTCAAGCACTGCCACGAGGCGCCGTTCTACACCCTGGGCCCGCTGACCATCGACATCGCCCCCGGCTACGACCACATCGCCAGCGCCATCGGCGCGGCCATGATCGGCTGGTTCGGCACCGCCATGCTGTGCTACGTCACGCCCAAGGAGCACCTGGGCCTGCCCGACCGCGACGACGTCAAGCAGGGCATCATCGCGTACAAGATCGCCGCCCACGCCGCCGACGTCGCCAAGGGCCACCCCGGCGCCCGCGCCCGCGACGACGCGCTGAGCCAGGCGCGCTTCGACTTCCGCTGGCAGGACCAGTTCAACCTGGGCCTGGACCCCGACACCGCCCAGGCCTACCACGACGAAACCCTGCCCAAGGACAGCGCCAAGGTGGCGCACTTCTGCTCCATGTGCGGCCCCAAGTTCTGCTCCATGAAGATCACCCAGGAAGTGCGCGAATTCGCCGCTGCCAAGGGCGTGGCCGAGCAGGAAGGCATTGCCGCCGGAATGCAGGCCAAGGCCGAGGAATTCAACCGCGCCGGCGGCGAGTTCTATATCCCCATCGTGGCGGCCAGCAGCGATACGACGGCGCGTTGAAATCCGCTGACTCCTGATCGGGAATGCGCCATGTAGGCGGATATTTCCCCTATAGTCGATCCAGCCTTGGACTGGTCAAATAAACACCGCAGGCGCTTTTGGTGCCTGCGGTGTTTTTTCTTAGGACTATTCCTGTTTTTGCCGAGAAATAGACGGAAGAATCTGAATTGTCTTATGGGTGACTTCTTTGCGCATTCCACAGCCAATGTTTCAAAGGCCGATTGGCAATCCCTGCCGGATCACCTGAAGGGTGTGGGCACACTGGCTCGACAGTTCGCACAGGCCTTCGGTGCCGGTGAGCTGGCTGAGATACAGGGCTGGCTGCATGACCTGGGCAAGTACACCGAGCCCTACCAACTTCGGCTGCAAGGCGGCGCACTGCGCGTGGACCACTCCACCTGGGGCGCGCGCATTGCAGCCAGGCACTATCCCGGAATAGGCCATTTGCTGGCCTATGGCATTGCCGGGCACCATGCGGGATTGGCCAATGGGGATGGGCAAGGGGAAAGATCCGCATTGCGCCAGCGGCTCGATGACGGGTATGAATTGCCGGCGCTCGATTCCGCCTGGAAGCGCGACATCGCATTGCCCGCCAAGCTGCCAATGGTCGATCTCAAGCCTTGTGACGGCAAACGCAAGAATTTCCAGTTGGCATTTTTCACACGCATGATGTTTTCATGCCTGGTCGATGCCGATTTTCTCGATACGGAGCGCTTTTATCTGAAGACGGAAAGCCGTCCCGATCATCGCAGCGCGGGTAAGCCGGTGCCCAGCCTGCAGGCCTTGCGCGAGCAGCTCGATCACTTCCTGGCAGGTCTGCCGGCGGGGGGCGATGTCAACTCCATTCGCTCAGGCATCCTGCAGCATGTGCGTGCGCAGGCGGAACTGGCGCCGGGGCTGTTTTCCCTGACGGTGCCCACGGGCGGGGGCAAGACGCTGGCCTCGCTGGCCTTCGCGCTGGACCACGCCATACGCCATGGCCTGCGTCGCGTGATCTTCGTGATTCCGTTCACCAGCATCGTCGAGCAGAACGCCGCCGTATTCCGCAATGCCCTGGGCCCGCTGGGCGACGCCGCCGTGCTGGAGCACCACAGCGCTTTCGTGCAGACCGAGCCGCCGCGCGACGACCCCGAAAAATACCAGGCACAAAAGAAGCTGCAGCTGGCCATGGAGAACTGGGACGCGCCCATCGTCGTCACCACGGCCGTGCAGTTCTTCGAAAGCCTGTTCGCCGCTCGGCCATCGCAATGCCGCAAGCTGCACCGCATCGCGGCCAGCGTGGTCGTGCTGGACGAGGCCCAGACCATGCCGCTCAAGCTACTGCGGCCCTGCGTGGCGGCCATCGACGAACTGGCGCGCAACTACCGCGCGAGCGTGGTGCTGTGCACCGCGACCCAGCCTGCACTGGTGGCGCCAGATTTCGAGGGCGGCCTGAACGAAGTGCGGGAACTGGCGCCCGACCCGGACCGGCTGTTCAGGCAACTGGAGCGCGTGCGCGTGCGGCACCTGGGCGTGCTGGACGATGAGGCGCTGGCCGGCCACATGCGCTCGCGCGAACAGGTGCTGTGCATCGTCAACAACCGCCGCCATGCGCGGGCCGTCTACCAGGCCATGGCCGATCTGCCCGGTGCACGCCATCTGACCACGCTGATGTGCGCAAGGCACCGCAGCGAGGTGCTGGCCGAAGTGCGGCAGATGCTCAAGGAAGGCAAACCCTGCCGGCTGGTATCGACGAGCCTGATCGAGGCCGGCGTCGATGTGGACTTTCCCACCGTGCTGCGTGCCGAGGCGGGCCTGGACTCCATCGCCCAGGCCGCTGGCCGCTGCAACCGTGAGGGACGGCGCGCCAGGGATACCAGCGAGGTGCTTGTGTTTCTGCCGGGCAATCCGGATTGGGCACCGCCACCTGAACTCAAGCAGTACGCGGAGAAGGCGCGAGAAGTGCTCAGGCAGCTCGAGGCGCAGCCTCTGGCCCCCGAGGCCATCCAGCGCTACTTCTCGCTGCTTTACTGGCAAAAGGGCTCGCAGGCCCTGGATGTGCCGGATCTGTTGGGGCAACTGACGGCAAGCCGCTTCGACAGCCTGCCGATGGAAACCCTGGCGGCGAAGTTCCGGCTTATCGACAGCGTGCAGATGCCGGTGATCGTGCCGTATGACGACAAGGCCAGGGACGCGCTGCGGGCGCTGGAGCATGCGCAAGGCAGCGTGGGCCTGGCGCGCAGCCTGCAGCCCTACCTGGTGCAACTGCCGCGACAAGGCTTTGATGCGCTGCGCAAGGCCGGGGCCGTGGTGCCGGTGGCCGAGAGCAAATGGGGTGATCAATTCATGGTGCTGGCGCACGAGGGCTTGTACGACCCGCGCCATGGCATCCATTGGGATGAGCCCGCGCTGATCCAGACCGAGCATTTGTGCTGGTAGCGCAGGCAACGGTGTCTTGCCGCCGAAGGAGAGGAGAGGGCATGGGATTTGGAGTGAAACTGAAGGTCTGGGGTGAGCGCGCCTGCTTCACCAGACCCGAGATGAAGGGTGAGCGCGTCAGCTACGACGTCATCACGCCTTCGGCCGCGCGCGGCATTCTGGAGGCCATCCACTGGAAGCCGGCTATACGTTGGAGCGTAGACCGCATCCACGTTCTGAAGCCGATCCGCTTTGAATCGATACGGCGCAACGAGGTCGGCAGCAAGATCTCTCCGGCCAGTGTGTCCAAGGCGATGAAGGCCGGCTCCACGGAAGGCTTGGTCACGCATGTGGACCAGGATCGTCAGCAGCGCGCAGCCACGGTGCTGCGCGACGTAGCCTATGTGATCGAGGCGCATTTCGAGCTCACGCCCAAGGCTGGCGCCGACGACTCGGTGGGCAAGCACCTGGACATCTTCAACCGCCGAGCGCGCAAGGGCCAGTGCTTTCAAATGCCCTGCCTGGGCGTGCGCGAGTTTCCGGCGGACTTCGGCCTGCTCGAAGACGGCGAGGCATTGCCAACACCGCACGAAAGCCTGCTGCCCGAGCGGGACCTGGGCTGGATGCTG
The DNA here is from genome assembly GCF_016428765.1 of Delftia sp. ASV31. Lineage (NCBI taxonomy): Bacteria > Pseudomonadati > Pseudomonadota > Betaproteobacteria > Burkholderiales > Comamonadaceae > Delftia > Delftia sp. ASV31. The sequence goes on along the minus strand of NZ_JAELTK010000017.1, from coordinate 60,677 downwards.
CATGACATCGACTTTGCCAACGGCATGGCCCCGCGCTTTTTCCGCGCCAGCATGGCCGGTGGTGTGATCGCCGTGCCGCCCTGGCACAGCGAGGAGCTCAAGTCATGATCCTGCAGGCGCTTGCCACCTACTACCAGCGGCTGCTGGAACGCCGCGAGGAGGGCCTGGCGCCCTTTGGCTACAGCCCCGAGAAGATCAGCTACGAGATCCTGCTGTCCGCCGATGGCCGTGTGGTGCAGGTCAACGACATCCGCGACACCACGGGTAAGAAGCCGCTGCCGTGCGTGATGAACGTGCCCCAGCCGGAGAAAAGAACGGTGGGCATCAAGTCCAATTTCCTCTGGGACAAGACCAGCTATGTGCTGGGCGTGAGCGCCACCAGCAAGCGCGCGGACAAGGAGCATGAAGCCTTCAAGGCCTTGCACCGCGAGCATCTGGCCGGCACGCAGGATGCGGGCCTGAAGGCCTTGCTGGGCTTTTTCGACGCCTGGACGCCGCAGCAATTCGAAGCGCCCCATTTCACCCCGGACATGCTCGATGCCAACATGGTGTTCCGCATGGATGGCGAGAAGGCCTATCTGCACGAACGCCCGGCCGCTCAGGCCCTGCGTGCCCGGCTGCTCGCCAGCGACGACGGTGGACAAAGCGGTCAGGAATCGGTGGCGACCTGCCTTGTGAGCGGCGAAAGCCTGCCCGTGGCGCGCCTGCACCCGGTCATCAAGGGCGTCAGTGGTGCCCAGAGCTCCGGCGCCTCCATCGTCTCCTTCAACCAGGAGTCCTTCACTTCCTACGGCAAAAGCCAGGGCGACAACGCACCTGTCTCGGAGCAGGCCGCCTTTGCCTACACCACCGTGCTCAACCACTTGCTGCGGCGCGGCGAGCATAACCGCCAGCGCCTGCAGATCGGTGATACCAGCATCGTCTTCTGGGCCGAGGCCGCAGATGGCCAGGAGGCCGAACAGGCCGTACGGGCCGAGTCGCTGTTGGCCGACCTGCTCGATGACCGTCCCTCGGACGACCAGGAGGCCGCGCGCATCCGCATCGAACTGGAAAAGGTGCAGAAAGGCCGGCCGCTCAGCGACATCGACCCCAGGCTCGAGGAAGACACGCGCATGTACGTGCTGGGCCTGGCGCCCAATGCCTCGCGCATCTCCATCCGTTTCTGGGAGGTCGGCACGCTGGGCCTGTTTGCGCGCCGCCTGGCGGAGCACGCGCAGGACTTTCATCTGGAGCCTGTGCCCTGGAAGACCGCGCCCTCGGCTTACCGCGTGGTGCTGGCCACGGCACCGCACCGTGAGGGCAGCGCACCCAAGATGGATGACGCCATGAGCAATCTCGTGGGCGAGTTCATGCGCGCCGTGCTCACCGGCCGCCCCTATCCACGCAGCCTGCTGGCCAACGTGCTGATGCGCATGCGCAGCGATGGCCATCTGTCGGGGCTGCGCGTGGGTATCTGCAAAGGCATTCTGGCGCGTGAGCGCCGCCTCGGAATCAACAGTGACAAGGAGGAGATCCCCGTGAGTCTGGACAAGGAATCCACCAACGCGGCCTACCGGCTGGGCCGCCTTTTCGCCGTGCTGGAAAGCGCGCAGCGCCAGGCGTTGGGCGGGCAGGTCAACGCGACCATCCGCGACCGCTACTACGGCGCCGCCTCGGCCACGCCTGCATCGGTATTTCCCATGCTGCTGCGCAATGCGCAAAACCATCTGGGGCGCCTGCGCAAGGACAGGCCGGGCGCTGCCGTGGGGCTGGAAAAGGACATTGGCGAGATTGTCGGCGGTCTCACCGACAGCTTCCCGCGCAGCCTGCGCATCGAAGACCAGGGTCGTTTCGCCATCGGCTACTACCACCAGTCGCAAAGCCGTTTCAGCAAATCGGTTGCCAACGACGACAGCAACGATTCCACAGAAGACACCTCCGAGGAAGCCTCCGCATGACCGCCATCGCCCACCGCTACGAATTCGTCTACCTGTTCGACATCACCAATGGCAATCCCAATGGCGATCCCGATGCCGGCAACCTGCCGCGCCTGGACCCCGAGACCAATCGAGGCCTGGTCACCGATGTCTGCCTCAAGCGCAAGATCCGCAACTTCGTGAGCCTGGACAAGGACGATGCACCGGGCCATGCGATCTACATGCAGGAAAAGGCCATCCTGAACCACCAGCATCGCAAGGCCTACGAGGCCATCGGCATCAAGCCCGAAGACAAGAAACTGCCCAAGGACGAAGCCAAAGCCCGCGAGATCACGGCCTGGATGTGCGCCAACTTCTTCGACATCCGCACCTTCGGCGCTGTCATGACCACCGGCATCAACGCCGGCCAGGTGCGCGGGCCCATACAGATGGCCTTCGCCACCTCCATCGACCCCGTGGTGCCGCTGGAAATCTCCATCACGCGCATGGCCGTCACCACGGAAAAAGAGGCCGAAGCCCAGAGTGGCGACAACCGCACCATGGGCCGCAAGCACATCATTCCCTACGGCCTGTACCGTGCCCATGGCTTCATCTCGGCCAAGCTGGCCGAGCGCACCGGGTTTTCCAACGAGGACCTGGACCTGTTCTGGCGCGCGCTGATCAACATGTTCGAGCATGACCGCTCCGCCGCACGCGGCGAGATGGCGGCGCGCAAACTCATCGTCTTCGAACATGAAAGCGCCATGGGCAACGCGCCTGCGCATGTGCTGTTTGACGCCGTCAAGGTGGAGTCCGCACAGCCGGCCGATGCGGGCGCTCCCCGGCGCTTTGCTGACTACCGTGTGCACATCGACACTGCGGCCGTGCCTTCGGGCGTGACCCTGCGGGAACTGATCTGAGACGGGTGGCAAAGCCGCCGACGCACCATGAGCGAAGACGACGCCATCGCCCTGTCGGCATTGCAGCACTACCTGTACTGCCCAAGGCAATGCGCCCTCATCCATGTCGAGCAGCTGTGGGCCGAAAGCCGGCATACGGCTGAAGGCCGGCTGCTGCACGAAAAGGCCGACAAGCCCAAGGCGGAGCGGCGCAAGGGTGTGCGCACTGTCACGGCCATGCCGCTGGCCGAGACGCGCCTGGGCATCACCGGCATTGCCGACGTGGTGGAGTTCCACCAGGGCCCACAGGGCGAGCATGCGTTTCCCGTGGAATACAAGCGTGGCCGGCCCAAGGCCCATCGTGCCGATGAAGTCCAACTCTGCGCCCAGGCGCTGTGCCTGGAGTCCATGCTGGGCCAGCCGGTAGAGGCGGGCGCCCTTTACTACGGCGAGGCCCGCAGACGCACCGATGTGCGCTTCGACGACGAACTGCGCCAGCTCACCTGCGGCACCATTGCCGCGGTGCGCTCCATGCTGGACTCGGGCACCACGCCAACGGCGCGCTACAGCCCCCGGCTGTGCGATGCCTGTTCGCTGCTGGACCTGTGCCAGCCCAGGCTGTTGGGGCGAACCCAGAGTGTCAATGCCTGGCTGTCAGCGCAATGGGGCCAGCAGATGGAAGAAGGTCCATGCGACGGCAACTGAACACCCTGTACGTGACCACCGAAGGCGCCTGGCTGCGCAAGGACGGTGCCAACATCGTGATGGAGGTCGAACAGCGCGAGCGTGCCCGGCTGCCGGTGCACATGCTCGAAAGCCTGGTCTGCTTCGGGCGCGTGCTGGTGTCTCCACCGCTGATGGGCTATTGCGCCGAGCAGGGCATCTGCACCAGCTTTCTCACGCCCAACGGGCGCTTTCTTGCGCGGGTGGAGGGGCCTGTTTCCGGTAACGTGCTGCTGCGCCGTCAGCAGTACCGGGTCAGCGATGATCCGGACCGTTGCGCCGCCATCGTCCACAGCATCCTGCTGGGCAAGCTGCACAACCAGCGCGCGGTCCTGGGCCGGGCACTGCGTGACCACGGCGACAAGCTGGAGCCCGAAGCCGAGGCAGCACTGACGCACGCCTACAAGCGCCTGGGGCGCATTGCGGAAAAACTGCCCGGAGAAACCAGCCTGGACATGCTGCGTGGCTATGAAGGCGAGGCGGCGCAGGCCTATTTCGGCGTGTTCGACATGCTCATTCGCGTGGACAGCCCCGCCATGCGCTTTCAGGGGCGCAGCCGGCGTCCGCCGCGCGACGCGGTCAATGCCTTGCTGTCCTTTCTCTACACCCTCGTCACGCACGACTGCCGCTCAGCACTCGAAAGCGTGGGCCTGGACCCCGCCGTGGGCTTCCTGCACCGTGACAGGCCCGGGCGTCCCAGCCTGGCGCTGGACCTGCTGGAGGAATTTCGCCCCCTGCTGGCGGACCGGCTGGCACTGTCGCTGATCAACCGTAAACAGCTGGGTGAGCGCGACTTCCAGATCATGGACAACGGCGCGGTCCTGCTGACAGAAGCATCACGCAAGACCGTGCTGACCGCCTACCAGGAGCGCAAGCGCGAAGAACTGCGCCACGCCTTCATCGAAGAAAAAGCCGCCATCGGACTGTTCCCCTTCATCCAGGCGCAACTGCTGGCCCGCCACCTGCGCGGTGATCTCGATGCCTATCCGCCATTCCTTTGGAAATGAAAAATGGCCCCCACGCTTCCTTTGCTGCGCAAGGTCCGCTGCCTCCGGCCGGGCACCCCCTCGCCGGGCGTCCCCGAGGGAGCCTCTTTTTCATCTTGGGGGCCGGGCGATGAAAAATGAGGTGCGCCGATGATGGTCCTGGTGAGCTATGACGTCCGCACCCAGGACCCGGATGGTGCCCGCCGCCTGCGGCGCATCGCCAAGGCCTGCCGGGACTTCGGCCAGCGCGCGCAATACTCCGTCTTCGAAATAGAAGTGGACGCCGCGCAATGGGTCGCCCTCAAGGCGCGGCTGATGCAAATCATCGACCCTGCCCAGGACAGCCTCAGGTTCTACTACCTGGGCCAACACTGGCGCAGCAAGGTCGAACACATCGGCGCAAAGCCCGTGCTGGACCTCGACGCCCCCCTCGTCTTCTGAGCCTCCGCGCGAACCCCAAGTGACCGCCGCCTGCCCTTGAGGTTCGCGGCCGCGCAAGCTGTTGTTTTCAAAAGGGCGTGGGCGAGCGAATGGCTGAACGCCGATCCCGCAGCATGACAGTGCGGCCTGGTTCGCGGAAGCCTGGCTTTTTTCATAGCGGTGAAATTGCTCTATAAGTACCCCTCGCGCCCCGTGCGGGCGCGTGGATTGAAACTTGCGGGGGTGCTGTGAATGCGGGCATCCCAGTCGCGCCCCGTGCGGGCGCGTGGATTGAAACCTGGCATCGGGCGACAGCCCGCGACAGCAGGCGCTCGCGCCCCGTGCGGGCGCGTGGATTGAAACCTTGAACTCATCACGGGACGACTGCGCCCGGGTCTCGCGCCCCGTGCGGGCGCGTGGATTGAAACAACACCGGCCTGCGGCCGGGCGAGCTCCAGGCGGTCGCGCCCCGTGCGGGCGCGTGGATTGAAACAAGGCTCAACAGGCCCGTGACGCTGGGCAGTCGTGTCGCGCCCCGTGCGGGCGCGTGGATTGAAACAGCGGCACGCTCGCCCTTGAAGTACATCGTCACGTCGCGCCCCGTGCGGGCGCGTGGATTGAAACGAGTGCTCGACTACTACGAGCAGGTGGGCCAGCCGTGTCGCGCCCCGTGCGGGCGCGTGGATTGAAACCGCTGGGCATGCCAAGAAACGCCTCGCAAGCCTGGTCGCGCCCCGTGCGGGCGCGTGGATTGAAACAAGGACTCGTTCGATTGGACAACCCTGCCGCTGGGTCGCGCCCCGTGCGGGCGCGTGGATTGAAACGTTGTGTGTTTGGGTATCGCAGTGATGCGCCCCCGTCGCGCCCCGTGCGGGCGCGTGGATTGAAACACTCCAGCCACGGCGCCCTGCACCAGACCAGGCGCGTCGCGCCCCGTGCGGGCGCGTGGATTGAAACCAGAAGGATGCCAGTGGCAACTTCATGCAGGGCTGTCGCGCCCCGTGCGGGCGCGTGGATTGAAACTACCATCCCGTACTGGCTGCAGCCGTACTACCAGGTCGCGCCCCGTGCGGGCGCGTGGATTGAAACGTCTTCGTCAGAACGTCCATCCCCTGCCACCACGTCGCGCCCCGTGCGGGCGCGTGGATTGAAACAAGATCCGCAACCTGATCCGCGACAGCCTCTCGGGTCGCGCCCCGTGCGGGCGCGTGGATTGAAACCGCGAGAACTGGGGGCGGACCATGGCGCAAGGCAGTCGCGCCCCGTGCGGGCGCGTGGATTGAAACGAGGCCCCTGCCCACGGGGTTCTGCGGATGCTGTGGTCGCGCCCCGTGCGGGCGCGTGGATTGAAACAGGGTCTGGCCGTTGGTGAGCTGGGCCGGGCCGATCGTCGCGCCCCGTGCGGGCGCGTGGATTGAAACGCTCACCGAGGTGTCGCTGCGCTCGCCACCCTTGTCGCGCCCCGTGCGGGCGCGTGGATTGAAACCAAGTCACCACTCGCGTAATGGGCGTTGCCGCAAGGCCGCGCCCCGTGCGGGCGCGTGGATTGAAACGGTGGCCCCATCGTAAAAGGCATCCTCGCCAATTGTCGCGCCCCGTGCGGGCGCGTGGATTGAAACGTTGACATTGGTAAACCAGTCTTTGCTTGCACCCAGTCGCGCCCCGTGCGGGCGCGTGGATTGAAACTCGCAGCGCAGCGACCTGCTCTTGCGTCCTCCTGGTCGCGCCCCGTGCGGGCGCGTGGATTGAAACTGACTCCCGCATTATGGGCATCACACCGGACAGTGTCGCGCCCCGTGCGGGCGCGTGGATTGAAACACCCAGACACGCGGCCCCTAGCGCTCCAGGCATCGTCGCGCCCCGTGCGGGCGCGTGGATTGAAACATCCAGTAGGCGCCGATACCTGCGCCCCGGTGGAAGTCGCGCCCCGTGCGGGCGCGTGGATTGAAACTCGGACAGTTGGCCAATCGTCAAATCCAGCCTTGTCGCGCCCCGTGCGGGCGCGTGGATTGAAACGCGACGGCGGCATCGAGCGCATGAAGGGAGAGCGTCGCGCCCCGTGCGGGCGCGTGGATTGAAACTCTGCGCCCGGCTGCAGTCTCCTCTTCGCCGTTCTGTCGCGCCCCGTGCGGGCGCGTGGATTGAAACATCCAGGCGCTCGACACTCATCGGCAGCGGGTCGCGCCCCGTGCGGGCGCGTGGATTGAAACTGGCCCGTGCGCGAGAAGCTGTTCCTGGAGCACAGTCGCGCCCCGTGCGGGCGCGTGGATTGAAACGTTTCCAGCGGCACAGCCCGCAACGTCCACTTAGTCGCGCCCCGTGCGGGCGCGTGGATTGAAACCCCTTGGCTGCTGCCTGGGCTGCGGCGATGGATGGTCGCGCCCCGTGCGGGCGCGTGGATTGAAACCCGGTATCAGCCTCGCGCCCGACCACCGCCAGGCGTCGCGCCCCGTGCGGGCGCGTGGATTGAAACTTGCTGACCATGAGGAAGTACTCATTGATCAGGCGGTCGCGCCCCGTGCGGGCGCGTGGATTGAAACAAGCCTGGTATTGGCATGATTGGCCCGCTTGGCGAGGTCGCGCCCCGTGCGGGCGCGTGGATTGAAACTGCTTGCTCATATCGATGTCCTCTCAATGGTTCGGTCGCGCCCCGTGCGGGCGCGTGGATTGAAACAGGTCATCGAACACCATGCCGGTGACATTGATGTCGTCGCGCCCCGTGCGGGCGCGTGGATTGAAACGCGTGCGGGGAAGCGTAGAGCACTGTCGCTCGTACGTCGCGCCCCGTGCGGGCGCGTGGATTGAAACTATTTTCTGTTCGGCGTGGATGTAGCAACCGCGCAAGTCGCGCCCCGTGCGGGCGCGTGGATTGAAACCAATGGGCAGGGAGCGCGCATTGGCCAGCGAGCAGTCGCGCCCCGTGCGGGCGCGTGGATTGAAACAGAATCTGGCTGGCTTGAGATGGCATCGCCTTAACGTCGCGCCCCGTGCGGGCGCGTGGATTGAAACTGCGACACCGGCAACGAGCACCAGGCCGTCTATGACGTCGCGCCCCGTGCGGGCGCGTGGATTGAAACAGTCCTCTTGAGTTGGGTTTCCGTCGGTATTTCGTCGCGCCCCGTGCGGGCGCGTGGATTGAAACACGCTGGACCGCGTGGAAGTGCTCCTGGTCGGCTGTCGCGCCCCGTGCGGGCGCGTGGATTGAAACATCGAGACGGAGCTGGAATTCAGCGAAGACGAGCGTCGCGCCCCGTGCGGGCGCGTGGATTGAAACGTCGCGCCCAGGGACGGGCTCAGGTTCTCGGTGCTGGCGTCGCGCCCCGTGCGGGCGCGTGGATTGAAACTTCTTGCGCTCCGCTTCAGCCTCCTGCTTGGCGCGTCGCGCCCCGTGCGGGCGCGTGGATTGAAACAGGTCATAAGGCTTGCCCGAGGCCTTTGCGTTGGTCGCGCCCCGTGCGGGCGCGTGGATTGAAACGACGCATCCCAGTCGCCAATCCTGGGGGCTGGCCGTCGCGCCCCGTGCGGGCGCGTGGATTGAAACAAGTTCATCCGCAAGGGGTTGTAATGCAACTGAGTCGCGCCCCGTGCGGGCGCGTGGATTGAAACGTTATCTGGCTGATGAGATGGCCGGGCTGCGCTGTCGCGCCCCGTGCGGGCGCGTGGATTGAAACGTCAACCCCGACAAAGACCCAACACCCGGGCAATGTCGCGCCCCGTGCGGGCGCGTGGATTGAAACTCGCTCCTGCCGAAGGCTGTCCTATCGACCTATCGTCGCGCCCCGTGCGGGCGCGTGGATTGAAACACGACCATGTACGGTTGGGCGTTCGCCAACCTGAGTCGCGCCCCGTGCGGGCGCGTGGATTGAAACCTTTCACAAGGCTCGGCTCATGATTAACGCGCTGGTCGCGCCCCGTGCGGGCGCGTGGATTGAAACTGGAGCTGGTCCAGAGCGCTGTCTTTGATCTCCGGTCGCGCCCCGTGCGGGCGCGTGGATTGAAACCATGTTGGTGACGGGGGTAATGATGGCAACACCTGAGTCGCGCCCCGTGCGGGCGCGTGGATTGAAACGCCGCATCGCTGACGAGGCGACGGGCAAAAAAAGTCGCGCCCCGTGCGGGCGCGTGGATTGAAACAACTCTGTGTTCTTCACGGACCACAAGAAGAACACGTCGCGCCCCGTGCGGGCGCGTGGATTGAAACATGACGTGGCCTGCGCGCTGCAGCAGCGGGCGCGTGGATTGAAACTCGGAGGCCAGGTCCAGGGCCTGCATTTCGAGTTGTCGCGCCCCGTGCGGGCGCGTGGATTGAAACCCCTGCCACCACAGCAAGCACCACATGCATTTGGAAAAAATCGCCTGACTCATTCCTCGCCGCGCAGGCCGCCATTGAGAGAGAGTCCAGCCACTGCCTGCAGCAGGTACCCGCGTGCCTCATCTATCGAGGGACCTGCATGCCCATCGATCCGCCGAATATAGGGAGATGTCAGCACAGCCATGGCCTGACCATCGGGCCCGAGGATGGGACAGGAGATGTCCACCACACCATAGGACTGCAGGCTTTCGCTCTGCTTGTGGCCTTTGCTGCGTATCTGTTCCAGCATGTCGTGCATCTGCGCCTCGGGCAGTGGCACCTCGCCTTCCAAAGGCGTGTGCTCGGCCAGCATCTGCGCGCGGCGTTCGGGTGTCTGGCAGGCCAGCAGCACATGGCCTGACCCGGTGTCCAGCAGCCCGACGCGTGCGCCCAGCCTGATTGACAGGCCCCAGTTCCCGGGGCCCGGGACCTGGGCCACGATCAGGACATTGCCACGGTCATAGAGGCCCAGGTGGCAGGACTGCTCGGCCTGCCGCGCATAGGCATCCATGACGGGCAGCGCCTGGGTCACGAGGCGGTTGACGGGCGGGTGGCGGTGCGCCAGCGCGAACATCTTGAGGCTGAGCGCATGGCGGTCGCCGCCGGCTGAGCGCATCACATATTGCCGGGCCACCAGCCGCTCGAGCATGCGGTAGATCTCGCTGGGGCCCCGGCCCAGTTCCTTGACGATCTCGGCCCGCGTCAGGCCATCGGGGTGCTCGGCCAGCAGCTCCAGGATGTCCAGCCCCTTGTCCAGTGCCGGCGCGCGGTAGCGCTCGCTGTCTTCTGCGTTGTCCAGTGCTTTGCTCATGCGTGCAGATCTTACGTTCGGGATAGGACTGATCCTGTTTTGGACGATGCCTTGCGCATCGGGGCAATGCTCTGGGTAAACCATAGGTGCCGAGTTTGAATTTATTCATAAATAATAAATTCATGGATGAATGATTTTGCCGAGCCAAGGCATTTGGGTCATAGGCAAGAGGCGATCACGTCACACCGCCGCACCGCCGGAGCCCCGGCACACATGAGGAGGCCGTTCCATGGCAGCACTGCATGGCGTTTCCCAGGCACCGGCCAAACGGGTCGGCATGGCTTGGCGGTTCTCAGCCGCTGTTGCGGCGCTGGCATGCGCGGGGGCAGCGCTGGCGGCGGAACCCGGCGCGGCGCAAGGCAGGATCGGGGTCAACCTGCCGCTGCTGACCTCGCCGTTCTGGCAGGCCTACAACGGCTACCTCCCGCAAATGGCGAAGGCCCTCGGGGTCGACATCCTGGCGCCGGTGAACTCCAACCAGGACCCGGCCCAGCAGATCACCGACGTGGCCAATCTGATCAACCTCGGCGCCAAGGGGTTGGTGGTGGCGCCATTGGATTCGGCGGCCATTGGTCGCGCGCTCGCCTTGGCCGAGCAGGGGAAGATTCCTGTGGTGGCGGTGGACGTGGCGCCTACCCGGGGCAAGGTGGCGATGGTGGTGCGTGCCGACAACCGCGCCTATGGCACGCGGTCCTGCCAGTACCTGGGCGCGCAGGTGAAGGCGGGCAAGGTGGTGCAGATCATGGGCGACCTGGCATCGGTCAACGGCCGTGATCGGGCCGAGGCTTTCCGCAGTTGCATGAAGGATTTCCCGGCGCTGCAGGTGCTGGAGATTCCCGCGGCCTGGAAGTCCGATGCCGCCGCTGCCGCGCTCGATGGCCTGCTGTCCGCCCATCCGGACCTGAAGGGCATCTACATGCACGCGGGCGGCGTCTATCTGGCGCCTACGCTGCAGACGCTGCGGCGCAGGGGGCTGCTGTATCCGGCCGGCGATCCGCGGCACATCGTGGTGATCAGCAACGACGGCATCGCCCAGGAACTGGACGCCATCCGCAAGGGCGAGATCGACGCCACCATCTCGCAGCCCGCCGATCTTTACGCAAAGTTCGGCCTGTACTACATCAAGGCAGCGCTGGCCGGGCAGAAGTTCAAGCCCGGGCCCACCCCGCATGGCAGCCGCATCGTGGAGGTGGCTCCGGGCATTCTGGAGGACCAGTTGCCCGCGCCCGTCGTGACGCGCGAGAACGTGGATGACAAGTCGCTGTGGGCCAACCAGCCATGACGATGCTCCCCGGATTCATGGCTGACAGACCGGGCACGCCGGTGATGGAGGCGCGTGGGCTCGGCTTGCGTTTCGGCTCCACGACGGCCTTGCACGATGTGAGCCTGGCGGTCATGCCGGGCGAGTCGCATGCACTGGCAGGCCGCAACGGCGCAGGCAAGTCCACCTTGGTCGCCCTGCTGACCGGCCTGCACCAGCCCGGCACGGGAAGCATCCTCTTCAACGGCCAGCCCGCGCCTGCGGTGGCCGACCGCATGGCCTGGCGCCAGCATGTGGCCTGTGTCTACCAGCATTCGACCATCATCGGCGAGCTGTCGGTGGCCGAGAACCTGTTCATCAACCGGCAGCCGCTGCGCCATGGCTGGATTTCCTGGCGCGTGCTGCGGCGCGAGGCAAGGGCCTTGCTGGATGCCTGGCAGATCGATGTGCACGAGGATGCGCTGGCCCGGGATCTGACGGTGGAAGCCCGCCAACTGGTGGAGATCGCGCGGGCGCTGTCGCTGGGCGCGCGCTTCATCATCCTGGATGAACCCACGGCGCAGCTTGACCACGACGAGACGCGGCGGCTGCTCAGGCGCGTGCACGATCTGCAGCAAGGCGGCGTCACGTTTCTCTTCATCTCGCACCACTTGCAGGAGATCTATGAGATTTGCCAGACGGTCACCGTGCTGCGCGATGCGCGCCATGTGGTGACGGCACCGGTGGCGCAGTTGCCCCGGCAGGCACTGATCGAGGCCATGACCGGCGAGCGGGACAGCCTGGCCGGCTCGCCCTGCGCCGCCCACGCACCCCCGGCAGGCGGGGGCACAGGCGTTGCCCCCGTGGTACTGGAGCTGCAGCAGGTGTGCGGCAAGGGTTTTGAGGGCGTCAGCCTGCAGGTGCGGCGTGGCGAGGCGGTGGGGCTGACAGGCTCCACCAGCAGCGGGCGCACGGCCGTGGGTGAGGCGGTGGCGGGTCTGCGGCGCACGACGGCAGGCCGGATCCTGGTGTCGGGCCGCGTGCTGCCGCCCGGCGATGTAGGCGCCGCGCTGGCGCACGGCGTGGGTTGCGTGCCGCAGGACAGGCACCGCCAGGGCCTGGTGCCGGGGCAGTCCATCGCAGAGAACGCAACCATCACCATCATGGACAGGCTGGGCCGGTTCGGCTTCGTTGCGCCAGCGCGCCGGCAGGCGGCGGCGTTGTCGGCCATGCGTGCACTCGATGTGGCGGCCAGCGGGCCGCAGCAGGCCGTGTCCGGCCTGTCGGGCGGCAATCAGCAGAAGGTGGTGATGGCGCGCGCGCTGGCCAGCGAGCCCGATGTGCTGGTGCTCATCGATCCCACTGCGGGTGTGGATGTGAAGTCCCGGCAGGCATTGCTGGCCGTGGTGGAGGGTGAGCGAAGGCTGGGCCGGGCCGTGCTGCTGGCGAGCAGCGAGCTGGACGACCTGCGCATTTGCGACCGCGTGCTGGTGATGTCGCATGGCCATGTGGTGACCGAACTCGCCAGAGGCTGGGACGACGGTGAACTGATTGCCTCCATGGAAGGAGTGAGCCTGCATGCGCACTGAAGCCGTTGTCTCGCCGAATACGGCTGTGCCCGTGCCGGCCGCCCGGCGGCTCGCGCTGCACCGGCTGCGCGACTATGCACTGGTCCCTGCGTTGGCCCTGCTGTTCGTGCTGGGAGCCTTGACCAGCCCCAGCTTTCTGACACCGGCCAACCTGGTCAGCATCCTGGGGGCCTCGGCGGCCCTGGCGCTGGTGGTGCTGGCGGAGTCGCTGATCATCATCACGGGCAAGTTCGATCTGTCGGTGGAGTCCACGGTGGGCATTGCGCCGGCGGTGGGCGCCATGCTGGTGATTCCCGCAGCCTCGGGGGGCTTTGGCACGGAATGGCCGGTGGCGGCGGGGCTGCTGGCCATCGCGGCCGTGGGCGCATGCACGGGTTTTCTCAATGGCCTGTTGGTCGTCAGGCTGCGGCTCAATGCCTTCATCGTCACGCTGGCGATGCTGATCGTGCTGCGCGGCCTGCTGGTGGGCGCGACCAGGGGCGGCACCCTGTTCGACATGCCGCAGCCTTTCTTCGCCCTGGCCACGGCCACGCTGCTGGGGCTGCCGCTGTCGGTCTGGCTGGCGGCGCTGGCGTTCGGCACGGCCGCCGTGGTGCTGCGCCACCACCGGCTGGGCCGCGCGCTGTATGCGATTGGCGGCAACCCCCATGCGGCGCGCGCGGCGGGCATCAATGTGGACCGTATTACCTGGGGCGTCTTCGTGCTGGCCGGTGTGCTGGCCGCAGTGGGCGGGCTGATGGTCACGGGCTATGTGGGCGCGATCAATGCCAACCAGGGCAGCTCGATGATTTTCACGGTGTTCGCGGCAGCCGTCATCGGCGGCATTTCGCTCGATGGCGGCAAGGGCTCCATGTCGGGCGCGCTGTGCGGCGTGCTGCTGCTGGGCGTGGTGCAGAACCTGCTGACACTGGCCCAGGTGCCATCGTTCTGGATACAGGCCATCTACGGCGCCATCATCCTCGGCGCCCTGATGCTGGCCAGGCTCACGGGCGAGCAGCAGCAATAGGTGCCGGCCCCGCACATCGCCCATGCAGAACCTGGAACCTGTTTCCAAGGGAAAGGAAGGCTTCATGAGACTTGGCGGAAAACACATTCTCGTCACCGCAGCCGGGCAGGGCATAGGGCGTGCCTGCGCGCTGATGTTTGCCCGCGAGGGGGCCAGCGTGCTGGCCACCGACATCAATCTGCAGGCGCTGGCCGAGCTGGAGGGCAGGGATGGCCTGCGCACGCGGCGGCTGGATGTGACGGATGCGTCCGACATCCTGGCACTGGCCGGGCAGGAGAGGGCCTTCGACGCACTGCTCAACTGCGCGGGCTTCGTGCACCACGGCAGCATCCTGGACTGCAGCGACGAGGACTGGGCCTTTGCGTGGCAGCTCAACGTCACCTCCATGCACCGCATCATCCGCGCCCTGCTGCCTGCCATGCTGGCCCAGGGCGGCGGATCGATCATCAACATGTCGTCTGCGGCCTCCAGCGTGAAGGGCGTGCCCCTTCGCCATGCCTATGGCGCTACCAAGGCCGCCGTGGTCGGGCTGACCAAGGCCGTGGCGGCCGACTTCGTTACGCGGGGCATACGCTGCAACGCCATCTGCCCTGGCACGGTGGAGTCCCCGTCGCTGCAGGCGCGCATCGCCGGCCAGGCCCGGCAGCAGGGCGTGCCGCTGCAGCAGGTGCGCGCGGCCTTCGTGGCGCGCCAGCCCATGGGGCGGGTAGGCCAGCCCGAGGAGATCGCCGCGCTGGCCACCTACCTCGCCAGCGATGAATCCCGCTTCGTCACCGGCACGCTGAGCGTGATCGACGGCGGCTGGTCCAACTGAGCTGCACAGGAGCGCACCATGAAATTGCTGCGATACGGCCCCAGGGGCCATGAAAGACCGGGCCTGCTCGATGCGCAAGGGCGTGTGCGCGACCTCTCGGGCGTGGTGGACGACATTGCCGGCCCTGTGCTGCTGCCGGACAGCCTGGCGCAACTGGCCGCCCTGGACCCCTTGCAACTGCCCCTGGTGGAGGGCGTGCCGCAGCACACGCTGCGTCTGGGCCCCTGCGTGGGGCGGGTGGGCAAGTTCGTGTGCATAGGCCTCAACTACTCGGACCATGCGGCCGAGGCCGGCATGCAGGTGCCGCCCGAGCCCGTGGTGTTTGGCAAGTGGACCAGTGCCATCTGCGGCCCGGACGATGCCATCGAGATTCCGCCCGGCTCCGTGAAGACGGATTGGGAGGTGGAGCTTGGCGTGGTCATAGGCCAGGGCGGGCGCCATATCGACGAGGCCCGGGCCATGCAGCACGTGGCGGGCTATTGCGTGGTCAACGACATCTCCGAGCGCGAGTACCAGCTCGAGCGCGGTGGCACCTGGGACAAGGGCAAGGGCTGCGACGGCTTCGGCCCGCTGGGGCCGTGGCTGGTCACGGCCGACGAGGTGCCCGATCCGCAGGCGCTGCGCATGTGGCTGGATGTGGACGGCCGGCGCATGCAGGACGGCAGCACGGCCACCATGGTGTTCGGCGTGGCCTTTCTCGTCAGCTATCTGAGCCGCTTCATGAGCCTGCAACCGGGCGATGTGATCTCCACCGGCACGCCGCCGGGCGTGGGGATGGGCCAGAAGCCGCCCATGTATCTGCGTGCCGGGCAGGCCATGCGGCTGGGCATCGCCGGCCTGGGCGAGCAACGCCAGACCATGGTGGCGGCCCGCGTGCAAGCGAATCCCTCGACAACCGGCAAGGCATGAGAAGACCATGACGCGAATCCTGTCCCTGCGCGTGCTCGATGTGCGCTTTCCGACCTCCAGGCAGCTGGATGGGTCTGACGCCATGAACCCGGACCCGGACTACTCCGCCGCCTATGTGATCCTGGAGACGGACACGCCCGGCCTTGAGGGGCACGGGCTGACCTTCACCATCGGGCGCGGCAACGAGGTCTGCTGCGCCGCCATCGCGGCCATGCGCCACCTGGTGGAGGGCATGGAGCTCGACTGGATCCGGGAGGACATGGGGCGCTTCTGGCGCCACATCACCTCCGACAGCCAGTTGCGCTGGATCGGCCCGGACAAGGGGGCGATGCACCTGGCCACCGGCGCCGTGGTCAATGCCGTGTGGGACCTGTGGGCCAAGGCCGAGGGCAAGCCGCTGTGGCGCCTGGTGGCCGATTTCACGCCCGAGGAGTTCGTCCGCGCGCTGGACTTCCGCTACATGACGGATGCCCTGACCGAAGCCCAGGCGCTGGAGCTGCTGCATCGCCAGTCGCCGCGCAAGGCCGAGTGCATCGGCGTGCTGGAGCGCGAGGGCTATCCCTGCTACACGACCTCGGCCGGCTGGCTGGGCTATGACGACGACAAGCTGCGCCACCTGTGCCGCGAGGCGGTGGCCGGCGGCTTCAACCACGTCAAGCTCAAGGTGGGGCGCAGCCTGCAGGACGACATCCGGCGCGTGTCCATCGCGCGCGAGGTGCTGGGGCCGGACCGCCAGCTGATGATCGACGCCAACCAGGCCTGGGAGGTGGGGCAGGCCATCGGCTGGGTGCGGGAGTTGGCCTTTGCCAGGCCCTGGTTCATCGAGGAGCCGACCAGCCCTGACGATGTGGAGGGCCACCGCGCGGTGCGCGAAGCCGTTGCCCCGGTCCAGGTCGCCTCCGGAGAGATGTGCCAGAACCGCATTCTCTTCAAGCAGTTCATCCTGCGTGGCGCCATCGACGTGGTGCAGATCGACGCCTGCCGGCTGGGAGGGGTCAACGAGGTGCTGCTGGTACTCCTGCTGGCCGCAAAGTACGGTCTGCCCGTGTGTCCGCATGCCGGGGGCGTGGGCCTTTGCGAGTATGTGCAGCATCTGTCCATGATCGATTTCGTCTGCGTGTCCGGCACGCGTGAGGGGCGCGTGATCGAGTACGTGGACCATCTGCACGAGCACTTCGTGGATCCCTGCGTGGTGCGCAATGCGGCCTATATGCCTCCCGGTGCGCCCGGCTTTTCCATCACGATGAAGCCGGAATCTCTCCACAGATACCGCTTCCCGGCCTGAGCCATGGACGAAGCACCTTCCCTTCAGCGCATAGACGCGCATCTGCACTTCTGGCATTACAGCGCCCGGGACTATCCCTGGATAGGCGAGGGCATGCAGGCGCTGGCGGTGGATTGCACGCCGGAGCAGGTATTGCCGCAGTTGAAAGCCTGCGGCCTGACCGGCGCCATTGCCGTGCAGGCCAGGGGCAGTGTCGATGAAACGCGATATCTGCTGGATCTGGCGCGGCGGCACGGCGGGATTTGCGGCGTCGTGGGATGGGAGGATCTGGCCTGCGACGGCATTGGCGAGCGCCTGCAGTCCTGGCGTGCCGAGGCGGCGCTGTGCGGGTGGCGCCATCAGGTGCAGGATGAGCCTGATGCCTCGGCCTTTCTGCGCTCTGCGGCATTCGCACGCGGTCTGTCCGTGCTGCAGCGCCAGGGCTGGGCCTACGACGTGCTGGTGTTCGACCGCCAGATGGATGCGGCCGCCGCCTTGTGTGCACGGCATGACGCGCACTGGATGGTGCTGGATCACCTGGGCAAGCCGCCACTGGCCGGGCTGGCCCGGGACCAGCACAAGGGCCAGGCCCAGGCCGCGTTCGGCCGCTGGCAGGCATCGCTGCAGCGCTTCGCCCCGCTGTCGCATGTCGCGTGCAAGCTCTCGGGCCTGGTGACCGAGGCCGACTGGCGATCCGGCCTGCGCGAGCCTGACCGGGCCTGCCTGCTCCAATGCCTGGACACGGCCTTGCAGGTGTTCGGGCCGCAGCGGCTGATGTTTGGCTCCGACTGGCCGGTCTGCCTGCTGGCCGCGCCATACGCCACGGTCTTTGAGTTGGTGGATGGTTGGGCGTCGTCGCGGCTGTCGGTGTCCGAGCGCGAGGCGCTGTGGGGCGGCACCGCCGCGCGCTGCTACGGCCTGCAGCCGCAAGGCATGACCTGACCACATGGGAGGCAGCATGGACCTGAACCTGAAAGACAAGACCTTCATCGTCACGGGCGGTGCCAGCGGCATCGGGGCGGCCATCTCGCTGCGGCTGGCCGGCGAAGGTGCGGTTCCGCTGATCTGCGGCAAGGACACCATGTCCGCGCGGTTCGAGGCGCAGCTCATGGAGCTGCAGCCCCGGGCCCGCCACTTCCGCTTCGACCTGGTCGATGAACAGGCATGCGGGGAGATGGTGGCCCGCGCTGCGGCGGACTGCGGCCGCATCGACGGCCTGGTGAACAACGCGGGCATCAATGACGGCGTGGGCCTGGAGGCAGGGCGCGACGCCTTCGTGCGCTCGCTGCAGGCCAACCTGGTGCACTACTACGTCATGGCCCACCATTGCCTGCCGCACCTCAAGGCCAGCCGTGGCGCCATCGTCAACATCTCGTCCAAGACCGCGCTGACCGGGCAGGGCGGGGCCAGCGGCTACTGCGCGGCCAAGGGGGCCCAGCTCTCGCTGACGCGCGAATGGGCTGCCGCGCTGGCAGCCGATGGCGTGCGCGTCAATGCCGTGGTGCCCGCCGAGGTGATGACGCCGATGTACCTGCACTGGCTGGGCCGCTTCGACGACCCCGGGCGCCAGCTGGAACAGATCAGCGCCCGGATTCCGCTGGGCCGGCGCATGACGGCGGCCGAGGAGATTGCGGACACGGTCGTCTTTCTTCTGTCCGAGCGGGCATCGCACACCACGGGGCAATGGCTGTTCGTCGATGGCGGCTATACCCACCTGGACCGCGCGCTGACCTGACCACCATGGAGACACCATGCGCCAATGCCTTGCACTCGACCTCAGGGATGACCCGGCGCTGATCGCCCGGTACGAAGCCCTGCATCACCGGATCTGGCCGGAGGTGGCGGCGCATCTGCGCAGCCATGGCGTCACCGGCATGGAAATCCACCGCCTTGGCACGCGCATGGTGATGGTCATGGAAACCGATGACGCGGTGCATGACCCCCGCGCCATGTCCCTGGCCGCTGCCATCGACCCGAAGCTGCGCAAATGGGAGGCGCTGATGTGGACCTTCCAGGCGCCCACGCCCTGGACACCGCCCGGCGACAAGTGGACTCCCATGGCCTGCATCTTCCGGCTGGCAGATGCTGCGGCGGACTGAGCATCCGGCGGCCATGCCCCATCCCCGAACGTCGCTCCGCCCCCTTCCAGGGGAAAACACCGGGGCGCCCGCGCCGCAAATGCATAGGTGTGCGCATGAATCGTTCAGGCCCGGCGCCATCCCTGCGGAGAATTCATGAAAGCAGCCTGGAGGGCATCGCAACCACGGGACTGCATGCGCCCGCAAGAACAAGAAGCACAAGAACAAGAAAAAGGGCTGGCGACCGGTTTCAAGCTGCTCCCCATGGCAGCCGTGCTGCGGCCATAGGGGTTTTCGCCAATCGGCAATGTCAAGGAGGAGAGGGAGATGAATAAACGCATGATCCGCAGCGCTGGCCTGGCCGCGCTGGCGCTGGGCACGGCCCTGGCGGCCCAGGCCCAGAGTTCGGTCACGCTCTATGGGCGTGTGGTCGCGGGGGTGGACTACCAGAGCAATGTGTACGACCCGGCCACGGGGGGCTCTGGCAATCTGTGGCGGGCCGTGGGCAACCAGTGGGGCACGAGCATGCTGGGTTTCAAGGGGGAGGAGGACCTGGGCGGCGGGCTGCACGCGCTGTTCACGCTGGAGTCGGGTTTCAGCATCGACGATGCCAGGTTCAACGGCGCAGGGTTCTTCAACCGCCGCACCTTCGTGGGCCTGCGCAGCGGCTGGGGTACGCTGAAACTGGGCAAGGACCTGTCGATCTCGGATGCGCACTGGGCGCTGGACCCCACGGGCCAGCAGTTCATCGGCTCGGCCACGCTGGTGCGGGGGCGCAACTGGGGCGGGCATGACAACATGATCTCGTACGAAACGCCCAGCTGGGGCGGCCTGCGCGTGCTGGCGCTGACCGGCCTGGGCGAGCAGCCGCAGGGCGCATCGCGGCTGCGCAAGGATGCGCTGTCCGTGTCCTATACCGCGCCCACGTTCGAGTTGCGCGCCATCTACGATGTGGCCCGCGATGCCAATGGCCGCTTCAGCGATCTGTACACCACCTCCCGCAACCTGACGCTGGGCGGCACGGTGACGCTGTCCGCGCTCAAGCTGTTCGCGGGCTATGAGCAGCTGTCCGCGCCCGACAGCGCGGCCGGCGTGCCCAACAAGGCGCGGCAGTACTGGATGGGCGCGCGCTACAACGTTTCAGGCCCGCTGACGCTGATCGGGGCGGGCTACCGCACCACGGTCAACAAGGGCGGCGGCAGCGCCAACCTGTTCATGGCGGGCGCCGACTACGCGCTGTCCAAGCGCACGCTGCTGTATGCCAGCGTGGGCAATGTGCGCAATGGCGGCAATGCGAACTTCTCGGTGGAGACCACCAACAACAACCCGGCGCCGGGCGGTAGCCAGACCGGCTTGTACGTGGGCATGGCGCATTCGTTCTGACTCTGGGACCCTGGGTGGTGGCTTCAGGAAGCCGGCCACCCTCCACCTAGGGCCTTGTGCAGCGTGAGCTGGTTCTGCAGGCGTGCCAGGTGGAGCGCGGAAAGGGCCAGCTGCGCTGCGCGGCGGCGCTCCTGGGCGTCCAGCCAGGTGCGCAGCGGCACCTGGCCGGCGCGGTAGCGCGCCTCGTACAGCCGCGTGATTTCCACGGATTCCTGCGTGGCGCGCTGCTGGGCCTCTTCCTGGCGGGCCAGTTCGGTGCGGGCGGACAGGGATTTTTCCGTTTCGGCCAACGCGGCGTACAGCGTTTTGCGGAAGTTGACCACCGCCTCTTCGTACTGGCTGCGTGCAATGGCGGTGTTCAGCCGCATCTCGCGCACGTTGAGAAACGGCAGGGCCAGGTTGGCGCCCAGGGCCACCACGGGATTGGCCAGCACGTCGAGCAGGGTGCTGCTGGAGGTGCCCAGGCTGCCGGTGAGCGATAGCCGGGGGTAGTAGCTGGCGGCCGTGGCATCGCTGCCGGCCAGGGCGCCGCGCAGCCGCAGTTCGGCGGCGCGCAGGTCGGGGCGGCGTCCCAGCAGGTCGGCGGGCAGGCCTGGCTGCACGGCGGGCAGATCGGCCACGGGCAGCGCCAGGGGCTCGCCGCCGGGTGGCTCGGCGCCCTGCAGCAATTCGGCCAATGCCTGGCGCAGTTCGGCGCGGGCCTGGGTGTATTGGCTCAGCAGGGCCTGCTGCTCGGCCAGGGCCTGCCGGGCCTCGCGAAGCTCCAGGCCGGACACTGCGCCGCTGCGGTACTGGGCCTGCACCAGGTCGATGGTGCGGCGCACGTACTCCAGGCTTTGGCGTGACATGTCCAGGCGCTCGTTGGCCAGCGCCAGTTGCCAGTACAGGCTGGCCGTGGTGGTGGTCAGCGACAGCGCCACGGCATCCTTGTCCTGCACGCTGGCCTGTGCTTCGAAGACGGCGGCATCGCGCTGCGCGCCCAGCCGGTCGAACAGGTCCAGCTCCCAGGCCACGCCCAGTGTGGCGCTGGCGTTCTCCAGGGTGCTGCGCTGGCTGCCCGACAGCGGGCGGCTGGCGCCCGTGCCTGCGCTGCCGCTGGGCTGGGGCAGCAGCGCATGGCCTGCCAGTTGCGCCTGCAGCGCGGCACGCCGCACGCGGATGCCGGCCGTGGCCATGTCAGGATTGCGCGCCAGCGCCAGGTCAATCCAGGCATCGAGCCGTGGATCGCCGAAGCCGCGCCACCAGGCATCGGGCATGGGCGTGGGCGTGGGCGTGGGCGTGGCTGTCGGGGACGATGCCTGCGCATGTTCGAACTGCGCGGGCAGCGCCACCTGTGGCGCTTCGTAGGGGGTGCGCGTGATGGCGCCGCAGCCCGCAAGGGCCACGGCGCATGCCAGCGCGCTGGTCTTGAGCATATGCATGTCAATCTCTGGAGAGGGCCTGGACGGGGTCCAGGCGCGCCGCGCTGCGCGCTGGCAGAAAGCCGAAGGTGATGCCTATGAGCGAGGAGCAGGCGACGGCCAGCACGATGGAGGCGGCCGAGAACGACAGCTGGAAGCTGGAGCCCGACAGGCTCACTGCCAGGCCCAGGCTCAGCGCCAGAGAGACACCCAGGATGCCGCCCACGATGCAGACCAGCACGGCCTCGATCAGGAACTGCTGAAGGATGTCCGACTGGCGCGCGCCGATGGCCATGCGCACGCCGATCTCGCGCGTGCGCTCGGTGACCGACACCAGCATGATGTTCATCACGCCGATGCCGCCCACCAGCAGCGCGATCATGGCGATGGCCGAGACCAGCAGCGTCAGCGTGGTGCTGGTGCGCGTGATGGCCTGGCGGATCTGGTCGGAGTTCCAGACGAAGAAGTCCTTGGTGCCGTGGCGTTCCGTGAGCAGGCTGGTGGCCGCCTTCAGCGCGATCTCGGCCGGCACCTCGTCCTTGATGCGCAGCGTGATGCTGTCCAGGTGGTACTTGCCGACCAGGCGCGTGGCGGCTGCCGTGTAGGGCACGAAGAAGGTGGGCGTGGAGCCGCCGAAGCTGTTTTGCGCGGGGCGCAGCACGCCCACGATCTCCACGGGCATCTCGCCCAGCATCACCACCTCGCCCAGCGGGCTGGGGTTGCCGGGGAAGAGCGCGGTGGCGGCCTTCTGGTCGATGACCGCGACCTGGGCGTGCAGGTCCACGTCGCGCTGGTCGAAGAACCGCCCTGACGCCAGGCGCAGGCCCTTCACGCGGAAATGCTCGAAGCCCACGCCCGTCACTTGGGCCATGGCCGCGTTCTCGCGGTATAGCGCCGTGACGCTGACCGATACATTGGGCGTGGCGCTGTCCACGTAGGGCTGCTCGGCCAGGGCCTGGGCATCGGCGGCGACCAGGGTCTCGATGGCGGCGGCGCGCGTGTCTCCGAAGTCCTTGCCGGGGAAGATGTCCAGCGTGTTCGTGCCCAGCTCGCTGATCTGGTTCATCACCTGCTGCTGCGCACCGCGCCCCAGCGCCACCACCGAGACCACGGCAGAGATGCCGATGATGATGCCCAGCATGGTCAGGAAGGTGCGCAGGCGGTGCGCGTTCATGGCCCGCAGCGCCATGCGCAGCGCTTCGCCGAAGCGGTCGCCGAACATGCGCCAGGAGGCGGCGCGCGGGGCGGCTGTGGCCTCCAGCGGGGGCTTGCTTTCGTGCGGGGCGCTGCGCCGGTCCGCGATGATGGCGCCGTCGCTGATCTCGATCACGCGCGAGGCGTGGGCCGCCACGGCCATGTCGTGCGTGACCAGGATGATGGTGTGGCCGTCGGCATGCAGCTCCTGCAGGATGCGCATGACCTGCTCGCCGCTGGCCTTGTCCAGCGCGCCCGTGGGCTCGTCGGCCAGGATGACGGCGCCGCCGTTCATCAGCGCGCGGGCAATGGACACGCGCTGCTGCTGCCCGCCCGACAGCTGGCCCGGCCGGTGCTGCATGCGGTCGGCCAGGCCCAGGCGTTCGAGCAGGGCGGCCGAGCGCGCATGGCGGTCCGTGGGCGCCGTGCCGGCGTAGACCGATGGCAGCTCCACATTGCCCTGGGCCGTGAGGTCGGCCAGCAGGTGGTAGCGCTGGAAGATGAAGCCGAAATGCTCGCGCCGCAGCGCGGCCAGCGCATCGGGGCCCAGCTCGCCGGTCTCGCGGCCGGCGATGCGGTAGCTGCCCGAGGTCGGATGGTCCAGGCAGCCGAGGATGTTCATCAGCGTGGACTTGCCCGAGCCCGAGGCGCCGACGATGGCCACCATCTCGCCGGCCTCGATGGTCAGGTCGATGTCCTTGAGCACGGCGACCGTGGTGTCACCGGCGGGGAACTCCCTGCGCAGTCCCCGCATCTGCAGCAATGGCTGGTCCATGCTTACATTCCCATGGGGTCGGCGGCGGGGGCGTTGCTCGGGCCCGCCTCGCCGATCACCACCTGCTCGCCGGCCTCCAGGCCCGACAGCACCTGGGCCTGGGCATTGGTGCGCAGGCCGATGCGCACCTTGCGCTCGGCGACCTTGCCTTCGCCGTCGCGCACGCGCACGGTGTAGCTGTCGTCCTCTGCCCGGCTGCCCAGTGCGGCGGCCGGCACCAGCACGGCCTTGTCGGCCTGGGC
Source organism: Delftia sp. ASV31 (assembly GCF_016428765.1). Taxonomy (NCBI): domain Bacteria; kingdom Pseudomonadati; phylum Pseudomonadota; class Betaproteobacteria; order Burkholderiales; family Comamonadaceae; genus Delftia; species Delftia sp. ASV31. The sequence goes on along the minus strand of NZ_JAELTK010000017.1, from coordinate 36,698 downwards.
CACGCGCACGGTGACCTGGGCGGTCATGGAGGGGCGCAGCTTGCCGTCCGGGTTGGGCACGTCGAACTGGGCGTTGTAGTAGATGGCCTTGGCGGCGGGCGTGGCCGCAGCGGGCGAGGCACCGCCGCCCGCGTCATTGACGATGGAGGTCGGTGCGGGCTCGATGCGCTCTATCTTCGCCATGTGCTTTTGGCGGTTGCTGCCCAGCGTGGTGAACCATGCGGTCTGGCCGAGCTGGATCTTGTCCACGTCGGCCTCGGCAATCTCGGCACGCACGGTCATCACGTCGAGCTTGGCCAGCATGACGATGGTGGGCGTGGTCTGGAAGGAGTTCAGGGTCTGGCCCTGCTTGGTGACCACGGCCACGATCACGCCGTCCATGGGCGCGACGATGCGGGTGTAGCCCAGGTTGATGCGCTCGGTCTCCACCTGGGTGCGTGCCTGCTCGATCTGGGCCTGCAGGGCGCCGACCTCGGCCTGGGCCGTGTCCAGCGCCGCCTTGGCTGCCTCATGGTCGGCGCGCGAGGTGGCGTCGGCCAGCAGCAGTTCCTGCTGGCGCTGGAAGGTGAGCCGGGCCTGGACGAGGGCCGCGCGCCGCGCGGCCAGCTGGGCCTGCAGCGCGGTGACCGAGGCCTCGGCATTGCGCAGCTTGATGCGCTGCGGCTGGGCATCGACCTCGGCGATCAGGTCGCCGGCCTTGACCTGCTGGCCCAGTTCCACATGCAGGCGCTTGACCTGTCCGGAGACCTGGGCGCCCACGGCAACCAGCTCCTTGGCATGCAGCCGGCCCACGGCCAGCACGGTCTGCTCCAGGTTGCCCACGGTGACGGCGGCCGTCGCGTACCGGGTGGCGGGCTTGGCGCTGGCCTTCCACAGTCCGCCCCCGGCGATGATGCAGGCACCCACCACGGCGCCAATGGTCCACTTGCGATTGAACTTCATTCTTCCCCTGCCGCGCGGTCGGCCGCAGGGGAAGAAGTTCCTGCCCGGCGCCGCGCCCAATGCTCGAACTTACCAGTCTGGCGCGGTTCGATGTCCCGGCATTGACCAAGGCATGGAGATTCAGTGGAGAAAAGCGAGGGGAGGGAGCGGCCGGGCTGCCCCCCGGCTCACCGCAAGTTCAGCGCCAGTTCAGCGCCAGTATTGGCACTTGCTCTCGGCCTTGGTGGTCCAGACCTGCTCGGCAGGCAGCTTCTTGACCAGCTTGTAGTAGTCCCAGGTGCCCTTGGATTCGGCGGGGGATTTCACTTCCATCAGGTACATGTCGTGCACGTAGCGGCCGTCCTCGCGCAGGTAGCCGCTGCCGAAGAAGTCGTCCATCTTCATGCCGCGCCAGGTGGCCATGACCTTGTCGGCGTCCAGCGTGCCGGCCTTCTCCACGGCCTTGAGCCAGTTCATGGTGGCCGAGTAGTCGGCCGCCTGGATCTCGCTGGGGCGGCGCTGGGTCTTGGCCATGAAGGCATCGGCGAACTTGCGCGAGGCATCGTTCATGTCCCAGTACCAGCTGGTGGTGAACTGCATGCCCTGGGTGTTCTTCAGGCCCAGGCTGTGCACGTCGGTGAAGAACACCAGCAGGCCGGCCAGCTTCATGTCCTTGGTCACGCCGAACTCGCGCGCCGCCTTGATGGAGTTGATGGTGTCGCCACCCGCATTGGCCAGGCCCAGGATCTGGGCCTTGGAGTTCTGCGCCTGCAGCATGAAGCTGGAGAAGTCGCTGGCGTTCAGCGGCGTCTTGACCGAGCCCAGCACCTTGCCGCCACGCGCCTCGATGATCTTGGTGGTGTCCGCCTCCAGCGCATGGCCGAAGGCATAGTCGGCCGTCACGAAGTACCAGCTCTTGCCGCCGGCCTCCACCACGGCCGCGCCCGTGCCCTTGGCCAGGGCCACGGTGTCGAAGGCGTAGTGCACGGTGTAGGGGCTGCACTGCTCGTTGGTCAGCGCCGAGCTGCCCGCGCCGTTGTCGATGAAGACCCGCTTTTTCTCCTGCGCCACCTTGGCCATGGACAGGGCCGTGGCCGAGTTGGTGCCGCCAAACACCAGGCTGATGCCCTGTGTGTCAATCCACTCGCGCGCCTTGCTGGCGGCAATGTCGGCCTTGTTCTGGTGGTCGGCCGTCAGCAGCTCGATGGGCTTGCCCAGCAGCTTGCCGCCGTAGTCGTCGATGGCCATCTGTATCGCCACGGCGCCGTTCTTGCCCTCGACATCGGCATAGAGACTGGACATGTCGGTGATGAAGCCGATCCGAACCTTGTCCTGCTGCGCCAGGGCCGGCGTTGCCAGTGCGGCGGCGCACAGTGCCAGGGCCAGCGGTGTCATCAGCGATGTCTTGGGGCGTTGCTGCATGAAGTCTCCTTGCTTTGGATGGAAAAAGCCCGCTGCTGTTGCGCAGGGGCCGGGGTGATTCCATGCTGGCAGGGACAGGGGCCTGCCGCATTGGGGCAAGCACGGGCTTGGTGGCCCCGGTGCGACAGTACAGCCGCTTGTCCTTGCAACGTGGCCGGCCCGTTGATTGATCGCCATGCGCTGCGCATCCCGGCCGTGGCTTGTGCGCGCGTCAGGACCTGCTTTTCCGTTCCTTGACTTGGAGATGCGAAAGCACTGGTCTTGAATTGATTTGTCTAGAAAAACAATCAAAAATATAGATTTTGCTTAAAATAATGGACAAATGAAAACACCGGAAAAGTCCACCCTTCTTCAGCGCCAACTGCTTTTGCAGTTCGGTGACCGGCTCAAGCGTCTGCGCAAGGAGCAGGGGCTGGGCACGGTCGAGATGGCCTCGCGCGTAGGCATATCCCGCAGCACGCTCGCTGCAGTCGAGTCCGGTGATCCCGGGCCATCCATGGGCACGTACCTGCGGGTCATGTCGGAACTGGGCATAGGGGGAGAATTGGCATTGCTGGCGGGCGACGCCCTGCAGCCCGCGCCCGCAGGAACTGCCGCAGCCCGTTCGCGCCATGCCAGGCCCGTCGTACAGGTTCTGGTGCGTGCGCAGGATGCGCGCCATGAAGTGCAGGATCTGCAAAGCTTGGCATTGCATGAAGAAGCCGTGCGCCTTGTGCGATCTGACCCGGCATTGCTGAAGCAGGCACAGGACACGTTGGAGCGGTGGTTGAGCCAGGGGGATTCGCATTCCGCCAGCCTGTGGAGGCAGTGGCAGGATGTCTTGCAAAATGGCCGCTGGCGCACCATCCTGGCCCGCACGCGAAGGGCCCAGGAACTGCGCCAGGCCTCGCCCCTGACATCGGTGCTGCCCGAACAGGTGCGCCAGCAGGTACTGGCGCAGGTGGGGGATCTCAAGCGGGGCGTTGCATTGGGAGATACAGGGCGGGCCTATGAACCGAGAGGATCTTGAGCACATCATTCGAGCGAGCGGGGATGTGACGAATGAGTATGAATTCGTCATCGTGGGAAGCCAGGCAATCCTGGGCTCCATCCCGTATCCCGAGCCGGTTTTCAAGATGTCCGCAGAGGCGGACATCTATCCGCTCAATGCTCCGGATCTGGCGGACCGGATCGATGGATCCATTGGCGAAGGCTCTCGCTTCCACGAGTCCAATGGCTACTACGCGCAGGGCGTGGGCCCGGACACGGCAGTGCTTGCCTCAGGCTGGCAAAACCGGCTGCACCGTATCCAGAACGGCAATACCAACGATCGCGTCGGCTATTGCCTTGATGTGCTGGATCTCTTTCTCTCCAAGGCCCAGGCGGGGCGCGACAAGGACCGGGTGTTTTGCATGGCACTGATGGAGCATGGCCATGTACAGGTCGATGCGGCACTGAAACTGGCAAGCAGCATGCCGTTGGGTGATGACGGCAAGCGGCAATTGCGGGCCCGGATTCAGCGGTGGTTCAAAGGGCTGAAAAAATAAAAAGCAGCCCGCAGGCTGCTTGTCGTTTGCCGTGTCCGCACGCTCAGGCCGCAGGTCGCGCGGTGCGCACTGCGCTCTTGGGGCGGAAGGCCTTGCACACGCTGTCATCCGTTTCCAGATAAGGCCCGCCGATCAGGTCCACGCAATAGGGCACGGCCGCAAAGATGCCGTTGACCGTTTGCGTGCCATCAGGGTTTTGCAGGCCTTGCAGAGTCTCGGCAATCGCCTTGGGCTGGCCCGGCAGGTTGATGATCAGGCTCTTGCCACGGATCACCGCCACCTGGCGCGACAGAATCGCCGTGGGCACAAAGGCCAGGCTGATCTGGCGCATCTGCTCGCCAAAGCCCGGCATTTCCTTGTCGGCCACGGCCAGGGTGGCTTCGGGCGTGACATCGCGCGGCGCGGGGCCGGTGCCGCCCGTGGTCAGCACCAGGGAGCAACCTGCATCGACCAGTTCGATCAGCGTGGCGCTGATGCCGGCCTGCTCGTCGGGGATCAGGCGCGGCTCGAACGTGATGGGGTTCCTGAGCGCGCGGGTGAGCCAGTCCTGCAGGGCCGGCAGGCCCTTGTCCTCATAGACGCCGCTGCTGGCACGGTCGCTGATCGAGACGATGCCGATGCGCACAGCGTCATGGACGGGTTCACTCATCGTCAGCTTCCTCGCCAGCGCCGTCACCGTCCTCGGCGGCCTCGCGGCCCGTGCCGCCCAACTGCTGGCGAACCAGCTGGAAGAGATCGCGGTAGGCGCGGCCCTTGCGCTGGGCCAGGCCGGTGGATTCCTGCACATTGGCCTCATGGGCGCCCGGCATGTCCTTGCGGGCCTGGCGGATCAGGGCGCGCAGCTGCTGGGTGTCGGTGTCGGGGAAATGGTCCAGCCAGATGGACAGGGCCGATTCCTCGGCAATCAGGCGGTCGCGCCATTGCTCGGCGGCGTGCAGGGCCATCTTCTCGGCGGCCGAGCCGTTGTGCTGCTCGTCCAGCGCGGCGCGCACGGCGGCGATCTCGGTCTCGTCCAGCTTGCGCATGAGCTTGCCGACGAATTGCATCTGGCGGCGCTTGCCTTCGAAATTGGTGATGCGCTTGGCCTCGGCCAGGGCATCGGCCAGCTGGTCGGGCAATTGCAGGCGCTTGAACAGGTCGGAGCGCAGCGTCAGCAAATCCTTGCCGAGGTCCTGCAAGGCGTCGGACTCGCGCTTGAGATCCGTCTTGCTGGAGTCGGGGGTGCCTTTGAGTTCGGCCTTGAGCTGCAGGTCGAGTTCGCTGCCTTCGGCAACGAAGTGACCTTTGACGTAGTAGCCTTTTTTGGGTTTGCGTGACATGGGGTAGGGGACAAATGCAGTGGCGGCGCGGAGAGCGCTGCAGTGGCGGCTATCATAGCCGCCGCTATGAAAAAACCCCGTCCCCGCTCGGCAAGCACCGCCAAACCGCAGGCTGATTCCGGCTTCAGCTACAGCCAACCGTTTTTTGAAGACTTGGTGGACCGTGCCCTGGTCCACGCCAAGAAGCTCGGCGCCACCAACGCCGGGGCCGAGGCTTCCGAGGGCTGCGGCCTGAGCGTGAGTGTACGCAAGGGGGCTTTGGAGACCGTGGAGCGCAACCGCGACAAGTCGCTGGGCGTGACCGTCTACCTGGGCAACCGCCGTGGCAACGCCAGCACCTCGGACTTCTCGGATGCCGCCATCCAGCAGACCGTGCAGGCCGCCTACGACATCGCACGCTTCACGGCCGAAGATCCCATGGCCGGCCTGCCCGATGCGGCCGACATCGCCCAGCCCGGCACCCACCGCGACCTGCAGCTGTTCCACCCCTGGGACCTCACCAGCGAGGCTGCGGCCGAACTGGCGCTGCAATGCGAGGAAGCCGCGCTGCGCACGCACAAGCGCATCACCAACAGTGAAGGCGCGGGCGTTTCGGCCCAGCAAAGCCATTTCTTCAGCGCCCACACCAATGGTTTCCGTGGCGGCTACGCCAGCTCGCGCCACAGCCTGTCGGTGGCGCCCATCGCCTCGCTGCCCGGGCGCAATGGCGAGATGCAGCGCGACGCCTGGTACAGCTCCATGCGCAACGCGGCCGACCTGGCCTCGCCCGAAGCCGTGGGCCGCTACGCCGCCCAGCGCGCCCTGAGCCGCCTGGGCAGCCGCAAGATCCCGACCACCGAATGCCCGGTGCTGTTCGAGTCCACGCTGGCCGCGGGCCTGCTGGGCAGCTTCGTGCAGGCCGTCAGCGGCGGCGCGCTGTACCGCCGCAGCACCTTCCTGCTCGACTCGCTGGGCAAGCCCGTCTTCCCCAAGCACATCGACATCACGGAAGACCCCTTCATCCTCGGCGGCAAGGGCAGCTCGCCCTTCGACGAGGAAGGCGTGCGCGTGCAGGCCCGCAAGGTGGTGGATGCCGGCCGCGTCGAGGGCTACTTCCTGTCCAGCTACTCGGCCCGCAAGCTGGGCATGAAGACCACCGGCAATGCCGGCGGATCGCACAACCTGGTCATGACCTCGCGCCGCACCAAGGCCGGCGACGACCTGCCCGCCATGCTCAAGAAGCTGGGCACGGGCCTGTTCGTGATCGAGCTCATGGGCCAGGGCGTGAACTACGTGACCGGCGACTACTCGCGCGGTGTCAGCGGCTTCTGGGTGGAAAACGGCGAAATCGCCTTCCCCGTGCATGAGATCACCATCGCCGGCAACCTCAAGGACATGCTCAAGGGCATCGAGGCCGTGGGCGCAGATGCCTACAACTACGGCGCCAAGACCGTGGGCTCGATCCTGATCAACCGGATGAAGGTGGCGGGCAGCTGAGCGCTGGCTCAGCTCAAGAATAAAGCGGCTTCTTGAAGCCGCTTTTTTGTGGATCTACACCACTCGCTGCCTCTGCACGCCCAGCCCCTCGATCCCCAGCTCCATCACATCGCCAGCCTTCAGATAGCGCGGCGGCTTCATGCCCATCCCGACTCCCGGGGGCGTGCCGGTGATGATGAGGTCGCCGGGCTCCAGCGTCATCACGCGGCTGCAGTGGCTGATGAGTTCGGCGCAGCCAAAGATCATGGTGCGCGTGCTGCCGCTCTGGCGGCGCTCCCCGTTCACATCCAGCCATAGCTGCAGGGCCTGCGGATCGGGCACTTCGTCGCGCGTGACCAGCCAGGGGCCGATGGGGCCGAAGCGGTCGAAGCCCTTGCCCTTGCTCCATTGGCCACCGCTGCGGTCGATCTGGTATTCGCGCTCGGACACATCGTTGGCAAGGCAGTAGCCGGCCACATGCTCCAGCGCATCGGCCACGGACACATTGCGCGCGCGCTCGCCGATGACGATGCCCAGTTCCACCTCCCAGTCCATGCGCGTGCTGCCCTCGGGCAGGGGGATGTCGTCGTCGGGGCCGCAGGCGCAGCTGGGCCATTTGGCGAAGAGGATGGGCTCCTTGGGAATGGGCATGCCGGCTTCCTCGGCATGGTCGCGGTAGTTCAGGCCGATGGCAACGAACTTGGACATGCCGCTCCAGGGCATGCCGATGCGCACCGGGCCTTGCACCAGGGGCAGCCTGGCGGGGTCGATGGCGGCCAGGGCCCGCAGCGCCTCGCGGCCCAGCAGGCGGGGCGTGTAGTCGTCCAACAGGGCGGACAGATCGCGGATCTGGCCTTTGGCATCCAGCAGGCCGGGCTTTTCCTGGCCCTCGGGGCCAAATCTCAGCAGTTTCATGAAGTTTCCTCTTGAGTTCCTGGAGTGGGGCGCTCTGCCGGCTGCAGGTGCTGTTGAGCAGCTGCAGGTGCGCAGATGCCGGCGCCCATTGTGAGGAATGTCTCGCACAGTCTGGGAATGACAGTGCCTTGTCGGTGCGCGGGATATCCATGCGCCCACTGCCTCCGATCACGGCGGCTGGCAGCCCGATCCCTGCATGTCGGCAAGGCGCTGTCCTACTGGATGTGCAGGGTTTGGGAAGGCGACACGACTGATTCAAATTGTCAAATTTGTTCCTGGATGTGTTTCTTCCGTGCCAGCAGTCTGGCCGGTTTGCGTGGGTGGTTCGAGGGAGAGCGACGTGGGTTTTCTGAGGCGTATGAAGTTGGGAACCATGCTGGGCATGGGTTTTTTCGCGGTGATCGTGGTTTGCGTATGCGTGGCGGCCTTCGGCTGGATGAAGTTGCGTGACCAGGGCGAGCAGCTGCGTGTGCTGGCCGAGGACCGCATGGGCAATCTGGCCCGGCTGCAATCGCTCAAGGACAACGCCAATGCGTCGGCACGGGTGGTGCGCAATCTGGCGCTGATCACCGATCCGGCGCAGATGGCCGAGGAGAGCCGCCGGCTGGATGAGGTGGTTGCCAGGAACGGCCTGGTCATGAAGGAGTTGGACCAGCGCCTGCAGACCGAGCAGGCGCGCCGGCTCTTTGCCGACATACGGCAGGCGCGCCAGCCTTTCGTGGAGACCATGCGCCAGGCCGGTGACCTGGGCCTGGCCAACCAGGGCGATGCCGCCAGGGATCTGATCATGGGGCGCCTGCGCTCCTTGCAGACGACCTATTTCGATGCGGTCGAGGCGCTGGTCGACTACCAGAAGGCACAGACGCAGGCCACGGTGGACGGCTCCCTGCGCCGCGTGGCCGAAGACGGCGTGGCCATGCTGGTGCTGACGCTGCTGGCCGCCGCGCTGGGCGGTCTGGTGGCCTGGATGATCACCAGGACGGTCAAGCAGCAGCTGGGCGGAGAGCCCTCCTATGCCGCCGGGGTGGCGCGCCAGATCGCGCAGGGCGATTTGTCCGTGCGGGTGCAATTGGCGCCCGGCGACACCTCCAGCCTGCTGCGCGCCATGGAGGACATGCGGGCCGGCCTGGCGCGCGTGGTCGCCGATGTGCGGCAAAGCAGTGAATCGATTGCGACCGGCGCCAGCCAGATTGCCTCGGGCAATGCGGACCTGAGCCAGCGCACGGAAGAGCAGGCCAGCAATCTGGAGCAGACCGCCGCCTCCATGGAGGAGATGAACGCCACCGTCAAGCTCAATGCCGATACGGTGCGTACCGCCACCCAGTTGGCCGCATCGTCCAGCCAGGCTGCCGCCGGTGGCGGCGAGATCGTGCGCCGCGTTGTGGCGACCATGGAGCAGATCACCGCGAGTTCCCGGAAGATCGAGGACATCATCGGCGTGATCGACTCCATTGCCTTCCAGACCAACATCCTGGCGCTCAATGCCGCCGTGGAGGCGGCGCGGGCCGGCGAGCAGGGGCGCGGCTTTGCCGTGGTGGCATCCGAGGTGCGCAGCCTGGCCCAGCGCAGCGCGGGGGCCGCCAAGGAGATCAAGGCCCTGATAGGCGAGAGCGTGTCCAAGGTGGATGAGGGCTCGGGCCTGGTGGGCGAGACGGGTTCCGCGATGAAGGACATCGTCCAGCAGGCGCAGCGCGTTGCCGACCTGATCGGCGAAATAGGCGCGGCCACGGCCGAGCAGGCCGACGGTGTGGCGCAGGTGGGCGATGCCGTCGTACAGCTTGACCAGGTCACGCAGCAGAATGCGGCCCTGGTCGAGGAATCGGCGGCGGCTGCCGCGAGCCTGAACGCGCAGGCTGCCAGGCTGGTCGATCTGGTCAGCCTGTTCAAGCTGGACGGGGTGTCCTCGTCCGTGCCCCTGCCCGCGTCCTCACCGGCCCAGGCACCAGCGCCAGCCGCCGCAGGCAGCAAGGGCGGCCAGCGGACGATGGCGTCCGCAGCCGCACCCAGGGTTGCTGCAGCGCCTGCCAAGGTCACCCCGCTGCGCAAGGCGGGCGAGCGTGTGGACGAGAACTGGGAAGTGTTCTGACCGCGAGCGGGGCAATGCCGCTCTGTGCGCGTGGAACCGGGGGACTTGTCGGCCTCATGCCGTCGGATGGGATGGGGTCTGCCCAGGTGCCTGCCCCGGTGCCTGCCCCGGTGCATGGGCCGGCATGTTGCGCACATGCAGGTCCAGCTGCGGGAAGGCCACGGCAATGCCAGCGTCCTTGAGCCGGTCATTGACGCGGCGGTTGAGGTCGTGGCGCACGGGCAGGCGGTCTTCGACCTTGCCCACGTAGGCGCGCAGCTCGAAGCGCTGGCCGTTGCCTTCCAGCGCCATGAACCAGCAGTTGGGCTCGGGTTCGCGCAGCACCTGGGGGTGTTCCCTGGCAATGGCCAGCAGCATGTCGCGCACTCGCTCGGGGTCATTGCCGTGGGCCACGGGCACGTCGATCACCAGGCGGGTCACGTCGTCGCTCAAGGTCCAGTTCGTCACCTGGCCCGTGATGAAGGTCTTGTTGGGGATGACGATTTCCTTGTTGTCGAAGTCCAGCACCGTGGTGGCCCGCGTGCGGATGCGCGTGACGGTGCCGGTGAGGGTGTCGATGGTGATGACATCGCCCACGCGGAAGGGCCGCTCCACCAGCAGGATCAGGCCCGAGACGAAGTTGGCGAAGATCTCCTGCAGGCCGAAGCCCAGGCCCACGGTGAGCGCGGCGACCATCCACTGCAACTGGCCCCAGCGCAGGCCCAGTAGCGTGAAGGCGCTGACCGTGCCCGCGATGGTGATGGCGTAGCGCGCCAGCGTGGCCAGGGTGTAGCGCGCGGAGCTGCTGATGCGGTTGGAGGCCGACAGCGTCACTTCCAGCAGGCCCGGCAGGTTGCGTGCAAAGCTGAAGGTGAGCAGCAGGATCATCACGCCCAGCAGCGCGTCCATCAGGCTCACGGGGGCGGCATGCGCAATGCCGTCGGCGCCGGTGTTGGTGGTGTACCAGAGCACCACGCTTTCGGAGCGCAGCAGCGCAGGCAGCACGGGCAGCCAGGCGTAGACCAGGGTCAGCACGACCAGCACCTGCTGCAGCAGGCCCAGCAGCCTGTGCGCCTGGGCGCCCACGGTGACCAGGGCCATCTGGGTGGCTTCGTCGGTGGGTGCCTTGCCGGTGTCCACGCCCGAGCCGCTCTGCGCCAGCCTGGCGGCTTCGCGCAGCCGGTTCAGCGCCAAGCGCCGTTCGCCCAGCAGCAGCCAGCGCCGCAGCAGGTTGACCACAACCTCGACCGCGCCCAGGAACACGAAGCTGGCCATCAGGGCCTGGATGAATTCGGTGGCCGTGTAGACATAGCCGAGCACGATGCCCACGGCCAGCGCGCTGAGCATGAGCATCAGCACCACGCTGACGATCTGGCCCCAGTGGATGCCGGGCCGCTTTTGCTGCATGACACGGCGAAAGTACAGCCAGGCCATCCAGGCCAGGCCCAGCGACAGCATGAGGATGGAGATGCGGCCCCAGGTGCTGATGGCGTGGTTGTCATGGCTGTAGAAGGCCAGGCCGCCCAGCAGTTCGGCAGGCACGATCAGCCAGGCGGCGCGGCGCACCATCTGGCGCAGCATCTGCACGCGAGCGGCCGGCCAGCCGAAGTGGGCCAGTGCCAGCCCGCCTGGGCAGAACAGGGCGTTGAGCAAGGTGGCCACGAAGATGAAATCGCTGAGCTGGACCAGGGTGGCGCCCAGCGGCTCCAGCGCCGTGCCCACGGTTTCCGGGCCTTGCAGCAGGCTGCCCAGCGCCGCGGCCGCAAAGCTCCAGGGCAGGGTGTAGAGCAGGCTCCAGCCCAGCGCGAGCAGGCTCAGCCCGAAGTTGTCGCGCATGAAGTCGCCCACGCGCACGGCGATGGACTGCAGCTGGCGCAGCGCGTAGCGGCGCAGGCCCAGCAGCAGGGCCACGATCAGGCCGACGGCGCCAAAGGCCCAGGGATCGTTCCAGATGCTGGCGGCCAGGGCGCGCGCGGTTTTCCAGGGGGAGCTGCTGCCTTCGATGTCCTGCTCCAGCGCCTGCCACTCGCTGAGCCAGGTGCGGTCCATGGGGCGGTGGCTGGGGAACCACAGCAGTTCCTTGTCCAGCACCTGGCGCAGTTCATTGCCGCTGCGCAGGGCGGCGCGCAGGGCTTCATCGGTCTGCTCCAGCACGGCAATGCGGCGCAGCAAAACGGGCTGCAATTGATCGGTGAGCGCCACCTGCCGGGCCAGCAGGGCGGTCTGCTGTGCCGAGGTGGATGCATTGCTGGCCGTGGTGGCGCTGGCTGCAGGTTCAGGTGCCGCCACACCGCCTGCATCCGCAGCGTCGGCCGGGGCCTGTGCCGCCGTGTCCGCGCCGGGGTTCTGGCGCCATTTGCTGGAGTTGAACAGCATCAGCCGCAGCTCGGCCAGCTGGCGCTGCACGGCGCGGTGCCTGGACTGCAAGGTGTTGCCGGAGGACAGCTCCACGCGCTGCTGCCACAGCCACTGGCCCACGGCCGCGCTGCCACCGCCCAGCCGCAGGCGTGCCTGGGTGTCGCGCAGCGTGGCGCTCAACTGGTCGCGGACATATTCGTCATTGGCCAGGGTCTTGCGCTCCTGCGCCAGTTCATTGGAGTTCTTGAGGATCTGCGCGGCCAGCGCCGCATTGCGCTGGGCCAGGTCGCGTATGGCGGGATCGGCGGCGGAAGCGTGCTGGGCGGCCAGCTCCATCTCCTGCACCTGCTGCTCCAGTTGCTGGCGGCTGCGCTCGGCAATGCGCTGGGTCAGCCAGGCGGCGCGCGGCATGCGCTCGAGCAGCTCGCGGCGCTGGGCCTGCAGCTGTGCGGCCAGCAGGCGCTGGCGGGCTTCGATGGTGGACTGCTCTTCCTGGCGCAGCGCCAGCTCCAGCAGGGCGCGGCGGTGCTCTGCGCTGCGCCGTGCCTGGCGGGCCTGGGTGAGGTCGGGGGCTTCGCCGGGCTCGGCGGTCACGGGCTCGGCGTTTTCCTGCGCACGTTGTTGGAGGATGGACAGATCGATGCGTCCCGGGCCGGGCTGCGAGACCAGGTTGGCCTGGTCGGCCGCGGATTTTTCGATGCCCACCTTGAGTGCGGCGATGGCATCGCGCTCATCGGCCAGCAGCCGCTCCAGCACTTCCTGGCTGGCGTTGGCGGGAACGCGTTCCTTCCAGCGATCGAACAGGCTGCCCAGCTGCTCGTCGCTCAGCGGCGCGGGCAGGGCAGGCACGGGCGTGCGTGCCCTGGCGCGCAGGCGGTCCAGTTCCTGCGCCAGCGCATCGGCTTCCTTTGTCGCCGATGCGGCGGCATCCAGTTGGGCCTGAATGGCATTGCGGCGTTCCTTGTCGGACGCGGAGCCACCGCCCAGCGTGCCCTGCAAGGCACCCAAAGGGCCTGCTGCCGGTGCGGCCTTGGCCAAGCCCGGTGCCAGCAGGGCGAGCACCAGGCATATGGCCCGCAGCAGGTGCATCGGCGTCACGGCAGCCAGTTTGCGCGATGGGCGACCGGCGGCAAGTATGGGGTTGTCGGCAGGAGACATCGGTTCTGAATTCGGGCCTGTGCCGCTGTGTGAGTGCGGACTATCATTTGTCAAAAGTGGGAGCGTCAGGCGCTGTATTCACGGGCCTTGCTGCAGGCCCGGCTGGCTCAAGCCCCTGTCCCGGCGCCGCAAAAAGCGGAGTAGTCCAGGAACCTGACATTGTGACCTCGCGCGCAATGCAGACATGTGGGACGTATGAGCTATTCAAAGCCGATGCAAGGTGCTACAACAGTTCCACACGGTAGCGAATGCCTTGCAACTTCGCGGCACTGTTCGCCCTCGGGTGCCGCCGGGAGAGGTCGTATGGATGTCATCAGCAACTCGGCTGCACGTTACGTTCGCCTTCGCGAAGAAGAGATGTCGCTGGACGAATTTCTCGCCCTGTGCCAGCGCGATCCCATGGCTTACGAAGGTGCTGCCCAGCGCATGCTGGCAGCCATCGGCGAACCTGAAATGGTGGACACGCGCAATGATCCACGCCAGTCGCGGCTGTTTGCCAACAAGGTCATCCGGCGCTATCCGGCCTTCGCCGAGTTCTACGGCATGGAAGACTCCATCGAGCAGGTGGTGAGCTTCTTCCGCCATGCGGCCCAGGGCCTGGAAGAGCGCAAGCAGATCCTCTATCTGCTGGGCCCCGTGGGCGGTGGCAAGAGCTCCATCGCCGAGCGCCTCAAATACCTGATGCAGAAGGTGCCGTTCTACGCCCTCAAGGGCTCGCCCGTGAACGAGTCGCCGCTGGGCCTGTTCGACCCCGTGGAGGACGGGCCGCTGCTGGAGGAGCAGTTCGGCATTCCCCGGCGCTGCCTCAACCATGTGCTGTCGCCCTGGGCCGTCAAGCGCCTGGAGGAGCTGGGCGGCGATATCCGCCAGTTCCGCGTGGTCAAGCGCTATCCCAGCATCTCCAGGCAGGTGGGCATTGCCAAGACCGAGCCCGGCGACGAGAACAACCAGGACATCTCCAGCCTGGTGGGCAAGGTGGACATCCGCAAGCTGGAGAACTTTGCCCAGGACGACACCGACGCCTACAGCTACTCGGGCGGCCTGTGCCTGGCCAACCAGGGCCTGCTGGAGTTCGTGGAAATGTTCAAGGCGCCCATCAAGGTGCTGCACCCGCTGCTGACGGCCACGCAGGAGAGCAACTACAAGGGAACGGAGGGCTTTGGCGCCATTCCCTTCGACGGCATGGTGCTGGCCCACAGCAACGAGAGCGAGTGGAAGGCCTTCCGCAACAACCGCAACAACGAGGCCTTCCTGGACCGGGTCTACATCGTCAAGGTGCCGTACTGCCTGCGTGTTTCCGAGGAGGTGCGCATCTACGAGAAGCTGATCCGCGAGTCGTCGCTGGCCAGCGCCGTGTGCGCGCCCGGCACGCTCAAGATGATGGCCCAGTTCGCCGTGCTCACGCGGCTGAAGGAGCCTGAGAACTCCAGCATCTTCAGCAAGATGCAGGTGTATGACGGCGAAAGCCTCAAGGACACGGACCCGCGCGCCAAGAGCTTCCAGGAGTACCGCGACTATGCGGGCGTGGACGAGGGCATGTCGGGCATCTCCACGCGCTTCGCGTTCAAGATCCTGTCCAAGGTCTTCAACTACGACAGCACCGAGGTGGCGGCCAACCCGGTTCACCTGATGTATGTGCTGGAGCAGCAGATCGAGCGCGAGCAGTTCCCTGCCGAGCTGGAGACCAAGTACACCAGCTACATCAAGGAATACCTGTCGCCGCACTATGCCGAGTTCATCGGCAAGGAAATCCAGACCGCCTATCTGGAGAGCTACAGCGAGTACGGCCAGAACATCTTCGACCGCTACGTCACCTACGCCGACTACTGGATACAGGACAGCGAGTACCGCGACAACGATACCGGCGAGGCCTTCGACCGCAACGCGCTCAACGCCGAGATGGAGAAGGTCGAGAAGCCCGCGGGCATTGCCAATGCCAAGGACTTCCGCAACGAGATCGTCAACTTCGTGCTGCGCGCGCGGGCCAACAACCAGGGCAAGAACCCCAGCTGGACCAGCTACGAGAAGCTGCGCGTGGTGATCGAGAAGAAGATGTTCTCCAATACCGAGGAGCTGCTGCCCGTGATCAGCTTCAATGCCAAGGCCAGTGCCGAGGACGCGCGCAAGCACGAGGACTTCGTCACCCGGATGGAGGCCAAGGGCTATACGTCCAAGCAGGTGCGCCTGCTGTGCGAGTGGTACCTGCGCGTTCGCAAGAGCAACTGACGGGTGGGTGCGCCGCCCTTCGGCGCGCCCGGGCTGGGGGGAACAGATGGCATTGCAAATCATCGATCGCAGGCTGGCCGGCAAGAACAAGTCGGTGGGCAACCGCGAGCGCTTCGTGCGCCGCTACAAGGCGCAGATCGCCGAGGCGGTGCGCCGCGCGGTGGACAAGCGCGGCATCCGCCACATGGAGGAGTCCGAGAGCGTCTCCATCCCGCGCAAGGACATCCGCGAGCCCGTGTTCCACCACGGGCAGGGCGGCGTCCATGACACGGTGCACCCGGGCAACACCGAGCATGTGCGCGGCGACCGCATTGCCCGGCCGCAGAGTGGAGGCGGCGGCGGTGGCTCCCAGGCCAGCGACAGCGGCGAGGGCGAGGACGACTTCACCTTCACCCTGACCAAGGAAGAGTTCATGGAACTGTTCTTTGAAGACCTGGCCCTGCCGCGGCTGCTGCGCACCCACATCGGCAACACCATGCAGTACAAGACGCGCCGCGCCGGCTACAGCCACGACGGCACGCCGCACAACCTGGCGCTGCTGCGCACCATGCGCGGCGCCCTGGGCCGGCGCATTGCGCTGACCAAGGCGCCGCACCGCGAACTCAAGGCACTGGAGGAGCAGCTGCAAGCGCTGCTGGCGCAGGACGATGGCACCAGCGAGGCGGCGGCCGAGCTGCAGCAGCGCATTGATGCGCTGAAGCTGCGCATGGGCACGGTGGCTTTTCTCGACCCCATCGACCTGCGGTTTCGCAACCGCACGCGCGTGCCTGCGCCCATCAGCCAGGCCGTGATGTTCTGCGTGATGGATGTGTCCGGCTCCATGGACCAGGACCGCAAGGACCTGGCCAAGCGCTTCTTCATCCTGCTGTACCTGTTCCTGACGCGGCACTACGAGAAGATCGACATCGTCTTCATCCGCCACCACACGCAGGCGGCCGAGGTCAGCGAGGACGAGTTCTTCCACTCCCAGGAAAGCGGCGGCACGGTGGTCAGCAGTGCGCTGGTGCTGCTGGACCAGATCATCCGCGCGCGCTATCCGTCCGCGGACTGGAACATCTACGTGGCCCAGGCCAGCGATGGCGACAACTTCGGCGACGACGGCTCCAACTGCCGCAACCTGCTGGTCGAGAAAATCCTGCCGCTGGTGCGCTACTTCGCCTATGTGCAGGTGGTGCAGGAAGAGCAGAGCCTGTGGCAGGAGTACAGCCAGGTGCTGCCGCTGTTCTCGCACTTCGCCATGCGCAAGGTGTCGGACGCCAGCGAGATCTATCCCGTGTTCCGCGACCTGTTCAAGAAAGAGGGGGTATCGGTATGAACCTCTCTCACTATCCCGTGCTGGCGCCCCGCCATGCCACGCCGCAGTGGAAATCCCATCTGGCCAGCGACCGGGCCCAGCGCATCGTGCCCTCCGCTCCGCTGCCGGCGGGCGCGCGGCCAGCCGAGCCTCTGCCCGATCCCAGCGACTGGACCTTCGAGCTCATCGAACGCTATCACGCAGCGATTGCGGCCACGGCAGAGCGCTACGGCCTGGACACCTATCCCAACCAGCTGGAAGTGATCTCGGCCGAGCAGATGATGGACGCCTACGCCAGCGTGGGCATGCCGGTGGGCTACCGCCACTGGAGCTATGGCAAGGAATACATGGCGACGGAGCGGCGCTACCGGCGCGGCCACATGGGCCTGGCCTACGAGATCGTCATCAACTCCAATCCCTGCATCAGCTATCTGATGGAGGAGAACACCACCGCCATGCAGGCCCTGGTGATCGCCCATGCGGCGTACGGCCACAACAGCTTCTTCAAGAACAACTACCTGTTCGGCATGTGGACGGATGCGGGCAGCATCATCGACTACCTGGTCTATGCGCGCGACTTCATCTCCCAGTGCGAGGAGCGCCATGGCCTGACGACGGTGGAGCAATGGCTGGACTCCTGCCACGCGCTGTCCAACCTGGGCGTGGACCGTTACCGCCGCCCCTCCAAGAAAAGCCTGGCGCGCGAGCGGGCCGAGCGCGAGCAGCGCGAGGCCTATGCCCAGCAGCAGGTCAACGAGCTGTGGCGCACCCTGCCGGCCCGCCCCGGCAAGGACAGCGCGGCGCAGCACAGCGAGCGCTTTCCCAAGGAGCCCGAGGAAAACCTGCTGTACTTCATCGAGAAGAACGCCCCGCTGCTGGAGCCCTGGCAGCGCGAGATCGTGCGCATCGTGCGCAAGATCGCCCAGTACTTCTATCCGCAGCGCCAGACCCAGGTGATGAACGAGGGCTGGGCCACGTTCTGGCACTACACCCTGCTCAACACCCTGTACGACGAAGGCTGGCTGACCGACGGCGTGATGATCGAATGGCTGTCCTCCCACACCAACGTGATCTACCAGCCCCCGGCCGGCCACCGCGCCTACAGCGGCATCAATCCCTATGCGCTGGGCTTTGCCATGTACCGCGACATCCGCCGCATCTGCCAGGACCCGACCGAGGAAGACCGCCGCTGGTTCCCCGACCTTGCCGGCACGCCCTGGCTTCCGGCGCTGCACCATGCCATGCAGAACTTCAAGGACGAGAGCTTTGTCGGCCAGTACCTGAGCCCGCAGCTGATGCGCGACATGCGCCTGTTCTCCATCCATGACGATGCCAGCGAACGCGAACTGCTGGTCAGCGCCATCCACGACGACGACGGCTACCGCACCCTGCGCCAGACCCTGTCGCAGCAGTACGACCTGGGCGCGCGCGAGCCCAATATCCAGGTCTGGAACGTGAACCTGCGCGGCGACCGCTGCCTGACCCTGCGCCACACGCGCTACCAGGGCCGGCCCCTGTCCGACGATGCGCTGGAAGTGCTCAAGCACGCAGCGCGCCTGTGGGGCTTTGGCGTGCAGCTGGAAAGCGTCAACGGCGATGGCGACGCGCCCGTGCTGCTGCACTCCGTGCCCGCTCCACCGGCCTGATCAGGCAAGACACTAGCGCAGCGTGCCCACGTACTTGCGGTTTTCCGCGCGCTGGCGCATCAGCTCGCCGGCGCGCTGCATGAGCGGCGAGCGCTCGGCGGGCCCGGCCAGCGCGGCGTTCCAGGCGGCTTCGAAGCGGTGGGTCCAGTCCACCAGTTCGGGCGTGCTGCGCGTCCCTTCCTGCTCCCGGGCGAAGCGGATGATTTCGGCGGCGTACTCGGCATTGGCCGCCAGCCATTCGGTATCGGTCACGCGGCCGCAGCTTCTGCGCAGCAGCACATGCAGGTGCGCGGCGATGGCCAGGAGTTCGCTTTCGGGCATGTAGTGGGCACTCCTTCGGTTTGACGATCATCGGGCGCCGGGCCGCTTTGCGGCCCGGCCGTTCATCCACTCAGGCGCTCGCGGTGCAGCGCCAGGTCCAGTCCCTGCAGCTCGCTTTCCTCATCCACGCGCAGGCCGATCAGCATGTCCAGCAGCCACAGCAGCACCGCCGTGGCCACCAGCGTGAACAAG
The DNA here is from genome assembly GCF_016428765.1 of Delftia sp. ASV31. NCBI lineage: Bacteria > Pseudomonadati > Pseudomonadota > Betaproteobacteria > Burkholderiales > Comamonadaceae > Delftia > Delftia sp. ASV31. The sequence continues at coordinate 17,880 of NZ_JAELTK010000017.1, read as the reverse complement.
GCCACGGCCAGCACGCTCACGGCCTGGGTGAGAACGCTGCCCTGCACGCCGCCGATCTGCGGGCTGGCAAATACGCCGGTCAGCAGCGATCCCACGATGCCGCCCACGCCATGCACGCCAAACACATCCAGCGAATCGTCCGCGCCCAGCAGCCGCTTGAGGCCCGTGGCGCCCCAGTAGCAGGCGACACCGGCGATCAGGCCGATGCACAGCGCCGACAGCGGCGTCACGAAGCCGGCCGCCGGCGTGATCGCCACCAGGCCGCCGACCAGCCCCGAGCACAGCCCCAGCAGCGTGGCCTTGCCGCGCACCACGTACTCGGCCAGCGACCAGGCCAGGGCGCCCGCGCTGGCGGCAATGTGGGTGACGGCCAGCGCCAGCGCCGCCCGGCTGTCCCCGGCCAGCGACGAGCCGGCGTTGAAGCCGAACCAGCCCATCCACAGCAGGGCCGCGCCCATCATGGTCAAGGCCAGGTTGTAGGGCTCGAAGGGCTCGTGCCCGTAGCCGCGGCGCGGCCGCAGGAACCAGGCGCAGACCAGGCCGGCCACGCCCGCGTTCACATGCACCACGGTGCCCCCGGCAAAGTCCAGCGCGCCCATGCGCGCCAGCCAGCCCCCGGGCTCCCACACCCAGTGCGCCACCGGCGCATACACCAGCAGGCTCCACAGGCCCACAAAGATCAGCATGGCACCGAAGCGCATGCGCTCCACCCAGGCGCCCACCAGCAAGGCGGCGGTGATCACGGCAAAGGCCAGCTGGAACATGGCATAGGCCGCTTCGGGCACATGCGGCGCCAGGTGGCTCACGGCCACCAGGCCCTTGGCGGCGTTGAAATCCAGCCCCGCGAACCAGGCGCGCGAATCACCACCTATCCACGCATTGCCGGGCGTGAAGGCCAGCGAATAGCCCAGTGCAAACCACAGAATGCTCACCAGGCAGGCAATCGCCACCACGCTGGCCATGGTGTTGAGCACATTCTTGCGGCGGACCATGCCCGCATAGAACAGCGCAATGCCGGGCAGCGTCATCAGCAGCACCAGCACCGTGGCCATCATCAGCCAGACCGTGTCCACGGCGCTGATGGATTCCACCGCCGCCAGCGACGGCCGGGTGATCGCCTGCTCGGCCGCCTGCGCCGTCTGCGCCGCACCCAGGACCGCGACCCATCCTCCCGCCACCAATGTTCTCAATGCCCGTGCGCACCTGTGCATGCAATGACTCCCTTGTTTGTTGTGGTCATGGGGCCGTCTGCCGTTGCCGCCATGGCTGCGTTGGCCGGCCTGCAGCGGCCTTGCACAAGTCGTGCCAGCGCACGCGGGGCCCTTGGGGCCCGCGCGATGCAGCCGGAACACCAAAACGGGAAAACCGCGAGTCAAAACAGGGCAGCCGGGCGGGCGGTGCACCATCGCCGTGCGGTGGTGCAGCTCTTAAACTGCCTGCATGAATCGAAGAAATCTGATGTGCGCCGCGCTGCTCGCCTGTCTGTCACAGGCGGCGCTGGCGGCTGCCGAACTGCAGGACAAGCCCGAGTGGGACCGCTTCTTTGCCGATGCCAAGGTCGATGGCAGCATCGTCGTGGTCGATGCCAGAGGCCAGGCCGAAGCCGTCTACGTCCACAACCGTGACCGCGCGGCGCGGCGCTACTCGCCCGCTTCCACCTTCAAGATCCCGCACAGCCTGTTCGCGCTGGACGCCGGGCTGCTGCGCGATGAATTCCAGCGCATTCCCTGGGATGGCGTGAAGCGCCAGTTGCCGGCCTGGAATGCCGATCAGGACCTGCGCTCGGCCATGCGCAACTCCACCGTCTGGGTGTACGAAGGCTTTGCCAGGGAGCTTGGCAGCGCGCGTGAGGCTGCCTACATGCGCAAGATCGACTACGGCAATGCGCTGGCCACGGGCGAGGCGCCTTTCTGGGTGGAGGGCGACCTGGCCATCTCGGCGCTGGAGCAGGTGGCTTTCCTGCAGCGGCTGTACCGCAATCGGCTGCCATTGCCGGTGGAACACCAGCGGCTGGTGAAGGACGTGATGATCAACGAGGCAGGCCCGGACTGGATACTGCGCGCCAAAACCGGCTGGACGGGCCGTATCGGCTGGTGGGTGGGCTGGGTGGAATGGCCGGCCGGCCCCGTGTTCTTCGCCATGAACATGGACACGCCCCACCGGCTGGCCGACCTGCCCAAGCGCCAGGACATCACGCGCGACATCCTGCGCTCCATCAACGCGTTGCCCAAGGCGCCGTAGCGCGCGGGACAAGGGCCATGCGCCAGCCCATCAGCCCGTCAGCCCGTCAGCCCATCAGGCCTGGAGGCCGCTTGTCGGCCTTGCGCTCCACCGGATTGGCGGTGAGCCAGTTGGAGGGGTACTGGCGCATGAACTCGCGCGCCTTTTCCACGCGCGCGTTGAGCCAGGCGTCGTAGGCGCCTTCGTTGAGAATCGCCGGCATGCGCTTTTCCGCGCCGGGCTGCTGGTAGCGGTGCAGCAGCGCATGGCTGTTGGCGTTGACGGTGAGCAGGGCGTAGCTCAGCAGCACCACGCCGTCCGGGCCCGTCCACTGCGCCCACACGCCGGCCACGCCCATGGGCTTGCCGTCGATGCGCGAGATGCGCGTGGGCAGGGCCTTGCCGTTGCGGTAGTCATCCTCGAAAAAGGCGGCCATGGGCACGATGCAGCGCTGGCCATTGAGCCAGGCATCGCGGAAGGCCTGGGCCGTGGACACCGTTTCGGAGCGCGCATTCACCAGCTTGAGCGCACGCAGCCGGCCGTCCGAAGCTGACTTCACCCAGTGCGGCACAAGGCCCCATTGGGCGGCAACCAGCTCGCGTGCGGCAGGGGTGGGTGCTGCAGGCGGTGTGTCGGGAGCTGCAGGTTCTGCCTGCTCAGTGGCTGCCTCTGCAGCCACGGCGACGCTGCGGATGAAAAAGCCGGACTTGCGCGGCGTCATGTTGCGCTCGCTGGCCGCGGGCGCTTCCACGTCGAAGGCGTCGCGGTAGGCGTCGGCTTGCGACAGGGATTCGTAGTGGGTACTCATGCGCGGATGGTACCTGCGTGCCGGGGCGAAATGGGGGAGTCGTGGGCGGCGCCGAACTTTCCCCCGCAATCAGACGGTGATCGTTCCGGTCAGGTAACGCGCACAGTGGCCGGCCACCTCGACGCTGGCATCGGTCACTTCGCAAAACAGCGTGCCCGTGCGGCGCGAGGCCTGGTGGCCGATCAGACGGTTCTTGCCCAGCCTGCCCGCCCAGTAAGGCGCAAGCGCCGCATGGATGGAGCCGGTGACGGGATCTTCCTCGCCGCCATTGGCGGGCCAGAAGTAGCGGCTGACGAAGTCATACGAGGCGCCCGCATCCGCAGGCGCCGTCACCACCACGTCCAGCGGGCCCAGCGATTTGAGGCGTTCCAGATCCGGCTTGACGGTGAGCACGTCGGCCTCGGCGGCGTAGACCGCCACGTAGGCCTGCTGGTTCACAAGATAGGCCGTGGGTGCGGGCGTGAGGCCTTCGCGCAGCGCGGCAGGCGCCTCATCCACAGGCTTGGCATCGCGGCGCGGGAAGGTCATGACGATGCGTCCGCCATCCTCCTGCGTGGCGGTGACCTTGCCCACGGCAGCGGCCCAGAACGTGATGCTGCGCAGCGCCGGGTCGGCCTCGAACAGCACGAAGGCGCTTGCCAGCGTGGCGTGGCCGCAGAACGCGATCTCCGTGAGCGGGGAGAACCAGCGGATCTCGAAGGCGTCGCGATCGGCACTCCAGACCAGGAACGAAGTTTCCGAGAGATTGTTCTCTGCGGCAATGGCCTGCAGCGTGGAATCGGCAAGCCATGCATCCAGGGGAATGATGGCGGCCTGATTGCCCTTGAATCGTTCCGATGTGAATGCGTCGATGACGTGGATGGGGAGTTGCATTTGCAAAAGGCCTTTGGGTCGGATTCGTGTGCAGCCCGTCATTGTTGTCTCTGTCTCCAATGGCTGCGCGCGGATTCTACGGTCCCGCAGGACAGGGCTGAGGCACGCATGCCCGGCATGCCGTCCCACGCGGCTGCGGGGCGCCGCGTGGAATGCCTCGCCCCATCCCTTGCTTGAAATGCCCGCTCCCGGCTGCAAGGCTCACTCAATGCCCAGAACCGTTTTCATGGCAATCCAGGCCACGCCGTTCAGGCGGGTGGAATAGCTGAGTGCCTGATCTTCACTGGCAATGGCGGCAGGCAGTCGATAGCCGAATACGCTGCCGTCGAATTCCGTATAGCCCCGCGTCACGCCTTGCATGAAGGTCTTGCCAGGGAAGTCGGCAAAGCTCAGCAGGCGCACGCCCTGGGAGGTGGAGAGGGTGTAGGCGCTTTGCGAATGCACGGTGCAGGCGCCCAGATCGCTGTAGGCCGGAGGGGTGGACTCACAGCTGTAGAACTGGGCGTTGGCCGCATCGATGAAGGCTACGCGCAACACATGGTTGGCATCGACCGGCCCCGCCGCACCGACTGTCGAGGCGCGCACGGTGGCTGGGGTCGACAGGTTCACCGCGCTGGCCGGGCGGCCGGCAATCATGGCTTCCAGCGTGGCGAAGCCGAAGCGGTCCGTGGCCGTGTTGTTGATGAAAGCTGGTGATCGGCTCAACTGCACCGACAGTGCGGTGCGCATCTGTGCGCCCTGCGGAAAGACGGCCGAGCCCAGCGTGGCGGGGTCCATTTCGATGGAGCGGTCATGGCGGATGCCCTCGGCCTGCAGCGTTGTGTCTCCGGCACGCAATTGCGTGATGACTTCGGCCATGGGCTTGCCGCTGACGTCCTGCGAAGCGGTGGTAAAGCCCAGATAGGCGGTGGACTGGTTGCACAGCAGTGTGCGCGAGGGAACGCCCTGCGTCGTCAGGCGCGGCAAGGAGGTGTCGCAGCGCGTCCAGCCGGTGCTGGTGAGCGTGACGGACGGGAACAGCGCTTCCTGCGTACTGGGCGCACCGTTGGTTTTTCCGCTGCGTGTCTCGAACTGGTGGGCAAAGCCGTCTGCCTGGACGACGCCGTCGGACCTGCGTTCACGCACGGAGTAGTTCTGCGCGTTGCCGTAGTTCAGGAACGCCAGTTGGTTCGATGCCACGGCCGCTGCGCCAGGTGCCGTCACCTGGATAGGCACGCCCAACTCAAGCGCGTAGGCGGTGACCTTGGCGGCTGTGCGCGCGGTATCCGCAAGCACGGCGGTACTGGAGGCCGCGTCGCTCTGGTAGTCGTAGATCCTGGCGGCGTCGATGCCGAGCTGGCGGGCCACTGCAGCCTCGGCCACTTCCCTTGCCGTGCCGGCCGCGATGGCCTTTTGCACCAGGCTGGTCAGTGGATTGATCTGCGCGGATTTGCCAGCCGGTGCAGACAGCACGAACGCCTTGGCTGTGGCGGTGCTGGTGGGGTCCGCAGCGTCCACGGATTCGGGTGTGATGCGAGCCAGCACGGGAGCCTGGTTGAAGGCAGCGGTGGCTGCCGCATCGCCGGGTTGATAGGTCAGGCTGAACTTGCCGTCGCTGCCGGTGGCCGCTGCGCTGGGCTCGCCCGTGTCGCAGGCTGCATTGGCGTTCAGATCCACGCAGACTGCAGCGTTGCGCACGGCCTGGTCGATGGCGACGGTGCCTGACAGCGTGATGGCCGGCTGTGTCACGGTGCCGCCGCCGGTGCCCCCGCCGCTGTCGGTGCCGCCGCTGCCTCCTCCACAGGCGTAGAGGCTGGCAACAAGGCCGCACAGCAGCATAGGGCGCACGGCGGGAAAGGAGGTGGAGGCACGGGAGTGAATTTGCATGGTGTCGGTACAGGAATGTGTGTGGCAAGCCAACTCTATTTGTGACACGCAACAAACAAAATGATGCAATTGCACTATCCTGAAGCGCTGCCGGGGTGGGACAAGAGGGCACAGCACGCGCAACACCCGCCTGTGCAGTTGTTCTCAACGTATCGAAGAGAGGCAGGCAAGCCGCCATGGACGCTGCATACAACCACCTGCTGCTGAACCTCTACCGGCTATCGCACGAGCAGCCTGTCGAGCATTTCCAGGACCAGGCGCTGGACCTGCTCAAACCCGTGCTGCCCTTCGACTCGGCCATGTGGGGCTCGGCCACCATGACGACGGCCGGCATCGATATCCACACCATCCACCTTCACCTGCAGCCGCCCGAAATGCTGCAGGCCTATGAAGAGGTCAAGCACCTGGACACGGCGGCGCAGGCCATCACCAGGCACCCCAGCGAGACGCTGGCCTTCGAAGCGAGGACCTGGTTCGGTGGCAGGCACCAGGGGGCGCTGCGCGACTACGGCAGGCGCTTCGAGCAGTCGCACTTCTTCATCGGCGGGATGGTGAACCCGGCCACTCTTTACACGCGCTGGCTCACGCTGTTTCGCGCCCGCACGGATGCGCATTGCACCGAGGGCGAGCGCCAACTGCTGGCCGCGCTGCTGCCCCATGTGCAGCAGGCGCTGGAACTCAACCGCCTCACGCATCTGGGGCAGCTTCGGCTGGACCTGGCCCGTGATCCGTTGGGCTCGGCACTGGCGGACCCGCGCGGCATCATCCACCACATGGACGTCGTCTTCGAGCACGCCTTGCGCGCCGAATGGCCGGGCTGGCAAGGTCCTCGCCTGCCTGCGGCCGTGCAGACTGCGGCACAGGGCGGCGCCCATCGTCTGGTGGCCCACACCCTGGTCATCACGCTGTTCACGCAGCACGGCCTGCTGTGGTTGCGAGCGCGCCCCCGGTGCGCAGCCGACGGGCTGTCCCCCCGCGAAGCCACGGTTGCCCGGCTTGTGGTCCGGGGCCTGACGCACAAGCAGATTGCGGTCCAGCTCCAGCGTGCTCCTGCCACGGTGCGCAACCAGATCCGCTCCATCTACGAAAAGCTGGGCATTGCCAACGTGGCGTCGCTTGCCGAGGCACTCCGGCTGATGGATTGAGGCCAAGGTCCAGGAAAACCCTGCTGTGGTTTGCAAGCCATGGTCAAAAATAGAATGAAGATTCGTTCTACGATCATTTCCCATGCAAGACGAGGCCTGGACCTTCTTTCCCCATGCGGGATCGCGCCATGTGCAGACGCTGCGCGTGGCGCTCAGGCTGTTTGTGGAGCGGGGCTTCTTCAATACATCGATACAGGACCTGTGCGCCGAGGCCGGCGTGTCCATCGGTTTCTTCTACAACCACTTTGCCGACAAGGAAGGCATTGCGCGCGAGCTGTACCGGCATTTGCTGGCGCGCATGAATGTGCTGCTCGACGATATCGAGGAGCGGCACGCGGGCAGCGCCCAGCGCTGCCGCGAGGTGCTGCGCATGCTGTTCGGGCTGGCCGAGGCCGAGCCCGAGGCCATGGGCTTCGTGGTCAATGCGCGCCACCGCGAGTTTCTGCCCGACGAGCAGGCCATCTGCTCGGCCTCGGCCTTCGTGCGCATGCGCGGCTTCGTGTTCGCCGGCATGACCGAGGGCGAGATCCGCCAGATGGAGCCCATGGTGGCGGCCAGCCTGATGTATGGCAGCGCGATCCGCATGATCTGCCTGCGGCTGGACGGCATCATCGACACGCCCATAGAGCCCCTGTTCGACGCGCTCTGGGACGGGGTGTGGCGATCGCTCAAGCCTGACTGAGCGGCGCATTTTCCGGCGCTGGCGCCGTGCGGCGCCAGCGGTTGTTCCACTGAGGCGAAAGCACAAGGAGTAGCAGGGATGGCGCATCACATCTTGATCATCGGAGGGGGCATTGGCGGCACCATGACCGCCAACCACCTAGTCAGCAAGCTGTATCCGGAGGTGGTCACGGGCAAGGTGCGCATCACCATGCTGTCGAACTCGCCCTGGCACTACTACAAGCCGGCCTTCATGTACGTGGCCTTCAATGCCTTCTTTCGCGACGAGTTGCGGCGCAGGCAGCGCGGCCTGCTGCGGCCCGAGATCGACTTCCAGGTGGAAGAGGTGGAACGCTTCGACTTCGCGCTGCAGGCCGTGCACTGCAGGAGCGGCAAGCGCTTCGGCTACGACCATCTGGTGATCTCCACGGGCTGCGTGCCCTCGCCCGAGCGCATCGAAGGCCTGGCCGAGGCCGGCGACCACTTCTACCAGCACGCGCCCGCGCGGCAGCTGGCCGACAAGCTGGCGCGCATAGAAAAGGGCCGCATCTTCGTCACCGTCACCTTTCCCAAGACGCCCAATGTGCCGCACCAGTGCGGCATCGCGCCCATAGAGACCACGCTGATGCTGGACGACCTGCTGCGCCGGCGCGGCGTGCGCGACAAGGTGGAGATCGTCTACACCTATCCCACGGTCTCGCAGCTGCTGCGCAACTGCCTGTTCCTGCAGAAGGACACCTGCGAGATCCTGCCCACGGTGTTCGAGCAGCGCGGCATTCGCCACCAGCGCGGATTCACGTTGGCGCGCGTGGACCCCGAGGCCAAGGTGGCCCACTCGGAGGAGGGCCAGGCCGAGGACTTCGACATCCTCATGGCCACGCCGCCCATACGCGCCGTGCAGGCCGTGCGCGACTGCGGCCTGTCGCAGGCGCAGGACGGCGAGGGCTGGCTGCCCACCGACCACGAGACCATGCAGGTGCTGGGCCAGAGCCATGTCTATGTGCTGGGCGATACGGTGGACCTGCCGGTGAGCAAGGCCGGCGGCGCCTGCCACAACCAGTCGCCCGTGGTGGTGAACAACATCGCCTCGCAGATCCGCTTCGGCCGCACCAGCGATGCCTACGACGGGCGCGTGGTGGCCATCGCCCAGATGGGCCTGGACGGCGGCATGCCGCTTTGGTACGACTACCAGGTCGACGTCAAGCCCACGCCGCCGACCAAGGTCGGCTCGATGATGCGCAAGGGCTTCAACCGCGGCATGTACTGGGCCGTGGCCCGCGCCCTGGTCTGAGGCCAGGGCCTTTGCATTGTCATTCCAAGCACGAAGTCAAGGAGCACCGAGATGAACATCGCTTCCGACATTCCCGTGGCGCAGCCCGCCGCCGGCGGCCTGCTGCAGGACGACGCCGCGCTGCAGGGGCTGGCCGAGCTGGTGGGCAAGCTGGAGCCGCTGCTGGCGGGCCGGCGCCTGAACCGCGTGGTCGATCTGCTGTCTGCCACGGCGGACCTGGTGGACATGGCAGACGACTACATGGTCGAGAAGGTCGCCAAGGCCTTCGAGGATGGCGTGGGCGGGGCCTGGGCCGCGGGCAATGCCGCACGCATGGCGGCGGCCCAGGTGCAGGCCATGGAGGAAACGCCCACCCTGATCGGCCTGATGCGCATGGCACGCGAGCCCGATGTGCGGCGCGGGCTGGCCTTCATCCTGGCCATGGCCGGCGCGCTGGGGCGCCAGCATGCCCACGATCCCATCGACTACGCGGCGGACTGAAACGCAGGGCCGAGCCACGGCCGCCCGGCAGCGCACGGGCTGCGGTGGTACAAACGCCGGGGGCGGATGTGATCCGCCCCTTTTCTTTTTGCCCATTGCCCGCCATGCCTTCTTCCTGTTCCTTGCCGGTGCTGCCGGCCGCTGTCCCTGACCATTGCAGGCCCTGCCGCACCGAGGGCAGGGCATGACCGCGCAGCACCTGAGCCGTGGCGACTGGGCGCGTGCGCTGCTGGTCATCCTGATCTGGGGCACCAACTTCGTGGCCATGAAGTTCGGTCTGCTGACGCTGTCGCCCATGCTGCTGAGCGCGCTGCGCTTCGTGGTGGCGTCGCTGCCCTTTTTGCTGTTCGTGCGCCCGCCCAAGTCGGTGGGCTGGCGCTATCTGGCCGCCTATGGGCTGGTGCAGGGCGTGGGCCAGTTCGGCATGCTGTTCCTGGGCCTGAAGCTGGGCATGCCGGCCGGCATGGCCTCGGTGGTGCTGCAGACGCAGGCCTTCGTCACGCTGCTGCTGGCCGCCTTCCTGCTGGGCGAGCCCGCGCGCCTGTGGCATTGGCTGGGCCTGGTGGTGTCGCTGGGCGGGCTGGTTGCCATTGGCAGCGCCCATGGCGAGGGCGACAACGCCATGACGCTGGCCGGCTTTTTGCTGACCGTGGGCGCAGCCTGCATGTGGGCCGTGTCCAACATGATCACGCGCTATGCGGCGCGCAGCGGCCCCTACGAGCCTTTCCCCTTCATCGTCTGGAGCAGCATCTTTCCCATTGCGCCGCTGATGGCCCTGGCCGTCTGGACGGATGGCGCGGATACGGTCGTGCAGCAACTGGCGGGGATCGACCTGACCGCCGTGGCCTCCATCCTGTACCTGGCGCTGCTGGCCACGCTGCTGGGCTATGGCCTGTGGACGCGCCTGCTGCAGCGCTATGCGGCCGGCACGGTGGCGCCGCTGTCTCTGATGGTGCCCGTGGTGGGCCTGGTCTCGGCCATGCTGCTGCTGGGCGAGCGGCCTACCTTCATGCAGTGGATGGGCACGCTGGCCGTGCTGGCGGGCATGGTGATCAACCAGTTCGGCGGGCGCTGGCTGGCGGGGCGGGCGCGATAGGGGAAAAGGCGCCAGGGAGATGGCCGGGGCCGGTGGCAGGAGGCCGGCTTTGCATTTCTTTAAATGACTCGGGTAATAAAAATCATTATCATTCCCGCTCTTTGAAAGGCGGCGTGCTTCAGGCGCGCTGCCAACGCCCGGCGCCGCACAGACCTTGAACTGTTGTGGCGCCTTTGTCCGTCCGGGCCTGCGCGCGGTGTCTGCAGCGGCCGCGGCGTCCATGACGGGCAACGATCCGCAAGAAAGGTCATCCCCATGCAAGCCTCGACCCCGGGAGGGTCCTCTCCATCCTTGCTGCGCTACCGCGTGGCCGTGGCCTCGCGCGCCTTGGCGGCGATCGGCGGCGGCTATCTGCTGTCGGCCGCCTGCGCCGCCACGGGCGCGCGCGCCATGGTCTGGCTGGGCGTGGAACGGGCCGATGCGGCGCTGGGCTCGACGCTGCTGGCCTTCATCATCTACGCCGTGGCGGCCATGTGGGCCTTCGGCTGCGCCAGCGCCTGGCGCGCCTGGGCCGTGATCGGCCTGCCGGGCGCGGGCCTGGGACTTCTGGCCTGGATGCTGTCGAACGGAGCCGCCGCATGAGGGCAGACGGCAAACCCGAGGGACTGCGCCAGTCCATGTCCTGGCTGCACACCTGGAGCGGCCTGCTGCTGGGCTGGCTGCTCTACGCGGTGTTCTTCACGGGCACCCTGAGCTATTTCCGCGACGAGATCAACGACTGGATGCGGCCCGAGCTGCACGGCTCGGTGCAGGACGCCGACACCGCGCAGCGCGCACTGGACGCCATGCAGCGCATCGCGCCGGAGGCCACGACCTGGACGCTGGGCCTGCCCGGCCCGCGCCAGGTGGCGGTGGCCGCATCCTGGCGCGAGCCCGGCGCCGCCACGGGCCGCGCAGGCACCAAGCGCGCCGAGATCGACGCCGCCACGGGCGAGAAGCTGGAGCCGCGCGAGACACGCGCCGGCAACTTCTTCTACCGCTTCCACTTCGAGCTGCACGCCATGCCGCGCATCTGGGGCCGCTGGATCGTGGGCTTCGCCACCATGCTGATGTTCGTGGCCATCATCACGGGCGTGATCACGCACAAGAAGATCTTCACGGACTTCTTCACCTTCCGCCCGCGCAAGGGCCAGCGCTCCTGGCTGGACGCGCACAACGCCACGGCCGTGCTGGCATTGCCGTTTCACATCGTCATCACCTTCAGCGGCCTGGTGCTGCTGATGTTCATGCTCATGCCCTGGGGCATACAGGCGGCCTACAACGGCGACACCAATGCCTACTTCGCCGATGTGCGCGGTGCGCGCGGTCAGGCGGCCAACCAGGGCCCTGGCGCGCGCGGCGCCGGGCAGGAGCGGCAGGCCGCCGCGCTGGCCGATATCGCGCCCATGATGGCCGAGGGCGCGCGCCGCTGGCCCGAGCACGGTGTGGGCAGCATCACCGTCACCGCGCCCGGCACCTCGCGCGCGGTGGTCGAACTGCGCGAAGGCGGCGGCATGAGCCTCATCAACCGGGGCCAGTCCGAGACCCTGCGCTTCGACGGCGTGACCGGCCAGTTGCAGGCCAGCCCCGAGGCGCCCGCCATCTCCTGGGTGCGCGCCACCGGCAACGTGATCACCGGCGTGCACCTGGGCCGCTTTGCCGAGCCGGCCACGCGCTGGCTGCTGCTGCTCAGCGGCGTGGTCGGCACCTTCATGGCCGCGTCCGGCATGGTGCTGTGGGTGGTCAAGCGCATGCCCGAGCGCCGCAAGCTGGGCCGCACGCCCTTCGGCCACCGTCTGGTGGAGGTGCTCAACGTGGGCTCCATCGCGGGCCTGTCGGTGGCCGTGGCCGGCTTCTTCTGGCTCAACCGCCTGCTGCCCGTGCCCATGCAGGGGCGTGCCGACTGGGAAATCAACGGCTTCTTCATCATCTGGCTGCTGTGCCTGCTGCATCCGCTGCGGGTCTCGCACCGCAATGCCTGGCTGCAGCAGATGGCGCTGGCCGCCGTGCTGTATGCGCTGCTGCCCCTGCTCAACCTGCTGACGGGCGGCGCATCGCTGGTGCAGACCCTGGCCAACGGGCAGTGGAGCATCGCCAGCTTCGAGCTGCTGATGCTGGGCCTGGCCGCCATCCACGGCGTGGTGGCCTGGTGGCTGCTGCGCGGCAAGCCGGCAGCCGCTGCAGTGCCCCGCACGCAAGCCCGCGCCGCCAGCCATGCCCCCGCGCTGGAGCGCGCGTCATGATGATTCTTGCCACCCTTTGCCTGGCCTTTGCAGGCTTTGCCGTCATCGCCGCTTCCATGGACCGGCACCAGGACCAGCTGGGCACCGAAGGCCTGGCGCCCGCGCGCCTGAAGGCCTGGCGGCTGGCCGGCTACGCGCTGCTGGCCCTATCGCTGGCGCCTTGCCTGCTGCGCTGGAATGCCTCGGTGGCCTTGGCCGCCTGGCTGGGCCTGCTGACCTTTGCGGCCCTGGCCCTGGGCCTGCTGCTGACCTATGCGCCGAAGTTCGCGCGGCGTGTGGCGATTGTGGCTGCCGCCGCAGGATTGGGGACTTGGCTGCTGCTGGGCTGAGCGGGCAGGTCTTTCCCTTCGCTTTTTCCTGTTTTCCTTTGAGTGAATCACACGGCGGGGCCCCTTGCGGGCCTCGCCCCATTGCTGAGCATGCAAATGGTGCGGACCTCCTATTAATTGTGATTTATCAATAACAATCACATATTTGTGCGCAGAGATCGCTGCGTGATTGAATATCAATATTCAGCATCTGATTTCAATCCATCAGTCAGAAACAAGTTCGATTCGTGTTGTCAAACTGTGGTTCTTTGGCAGGAGAATGCGTATGACTGTTCCGGCATTTTATTTCCCTCTGGTTTTGACTGGCGGCTTGATGCTTGCCTCCAGTATGGCTCAGGCAGGACCCATGCAGGATATAGGGACTGCCTCGGGTCCGCAGTGCGCAGGCCTGGATGTCAATAATTCCGGATATGTGGTGGGCGCCTGTGCAGAGGCCAATGGATCTGCCTCGGGATTTGTTGCCCTGGCGCCCGGCAGCGCGGTGGATCTGGCACATCTGGTCGATGGTCGCAATTGCGTGGCAGGCGCCATCACCAACGTGGGCCGTCTGGTCGGGTGGTGCATGAACAGCAATTCGCTGCCCACTGGCGTGGTCTGGAATGCCACGGCGCCCACCACCGTCCAGGCCCTGCAGGCCCTTGTGGGCGGCGTGCGCACCAAGGTGACCGCGCTCAGCCAGAGTGGCGCGGTCGCGGGTGTCAGCCTCAATGCCGACAACACGGCCTTGCCGGTGATGTGGCGCAACAACGAAACCACGGCACGCACGCTGCCGGCCGGCCTGCTGGGCCTGGTCGCCACGAACTGCGTGCCCGCCGATGTGGACGACCATTCCGTGAATCCGACGATGCCCAATATCGTCGGCAACTGTCCCGGCTCCAGCGGCCGGCCCCAGCCCGTGCTGTGGTCCCCGGGGCTGCTGGGAACCTACGCCTCCGCCGCGCTGCCGCTGCCTGCCGATGCGCTGCACTGCCGCGCTTCCCAGGTGGTGAACTCGCGCATCCTGGGCCATTGTGATTTTGGTGCACAGGGCGGTCATGCCGTGCTGTGGAGCAATCCGGCTTCGGCGCCGCTGGTTTTGTCCACGGGCGCCCAGCGCAGCAGTGCCAAGACGCTGAACGCCAATGGCCGGGTCATCGGCAAGTACAGCAACACCAACGGCGACCCCGTTCCCTTCCACTGGGACACCACGACCAATGTGCGCACCGACATCCCCGCGCCAACCGGTGGCATGCATGCCTCGGTGTCTGACATAGGCGACAACGGCAATGTGGTGGGCAGCAGCGAGATGGGCGACGGTACGCGCCATGCGTTCAAGTGGACCCTGGCCGGAGGATCGGTGGACCTGGGTACGCTGCCGGGTGGCAAGAACAGCGGCGCCATTGCGCTCAGCCAGGATGGCTGCTATCTGACGGGCGGCAGCGAGACGGGCTCGGGGCAGGATACGCATGCGTTTGTGCAGAACCTGTGTGCGCCTTGAATGAATATGCCTCTTTTCATATTTTCAATGAATGGAGTGTTTCATGAATAAATCCAATGGAGCAATTGGTGGCTGGGCTGCCTTGATGCGGGAAATAAGCATTGTTGCACAGGTCAGATATACGGTATTTCTGCCTTTTGCTTGTGCAATGATGGTGTTGCCCGTTCCTGGTGACGCCAAAGATCTTCGGGAAGCGTACCGTCTTTATGACAAAAATGGCGTTGCCTTCACTCCTATTACAGACTTGAGGAAAGTTTTAGGGGACCAACTCACGGAGGAGGAGCTTGACGAGCTGATTGCGGAGATTGACTCGGATGGCTCAGGCCCCGTGGATCACGATGAATTCATGAAAATCATGATAGACGAGTGACCCGCGCATGTGCCGCCCCATCTTCTCAATACGCGGCCCCGGGGTGCGGCACAGCCTGGGCCAATGGCGAGTTCTCGAACTGCCCCCGCAGCCTGCGCGCCGCATTCGCAAACAGCAGCACATCCACGCCCACGGCCACAAAGCTGCAGCCCAGGTCCAGGTAGCGGCGGGCCAGGGCGGGGTCCGAAGTCAGGGTGCCGGCCGCCTTGCCGCTGGCGATGATGGTCTTCATGGCGGCTTCGATGGCTGCCTGCACTTCGGGGTGGCCGGGGTTGCCGCGGTGGCCCATGGAGGCGGCCAGGTCGGCGGGGCCGATGAAGACGCCGTGCACGCCATCCACCGCGCAGATGGCCGGCAGGTTCTGCAGGGCGCTCACGGTCTCGGCCTGTACCAGCAGGCAGACCTCGTCGTCGGCCACCTGCAGGTAGTCGGCGCGTGCGCTCCATTGCGAGGCGCGGCCCACGGCGCTGCCCACGCCGCGCACGCCCAGCGGCGGGTAGCGCGTGGCGGCCACCACGGCGCGCGCCTGTTCGGCCGTGTCCACCATGGGCACGAGCAAGGTGGTGGCGCCTATGTCCAGCATCTGCTTGATCAGGGCCGTGCTGCCTTCGACCACGCGCACCACGGCCTGGGCCGGGTGCGGGGCCACGGCCTGTAGTGCGGCCAGTGTGCTGCGCACGTCGTTGGGCGCGTGCTCGCCGTCGATCAGCAGCCAGTCGTAGCCGCAGGTGGCGGCCGCCTCGGCCAGGTAGGGGTCGGCCATGGACAGCCACAGGCCGATGCGGGGCTGGCCTGCGGCCAGGGCGGTCTTGAAGGGGTTATGGGCTGGCATGGTGTCCGGTGATTTCGTTGAGGGAAACATTCAGTCCAGCAGGCCCTGGCAGACGTACTTGGTGTGCAGGTAGTCGTCCAGGCCGTGGGTAGAGCCCTCGCGGCCGTAGCCCGACTCCTTGACTCCGCCGAAGGGCGCTGCCTCGGCAGCCAGTGCGCCTTCGTTGATGCCGACGATGCCGGTCTCCAACGCATCGGCCATGCGCCAGATGCGGCGTGCGTCGTTGCTGTAGAAGTAGGCGGCCAGGCCGAAGGGCGTGTCGTTGGCTGCGGCGATGACCTCGTCCTCGCTGTCGAAGACGGTGAGCGGCGCCACGGGGCCGAAGGTTTCCTCGCATGCGCAGGCCATGGAGGCATCGGCGCCCGTGAGCACGGTGGGCGCGTAGTAGTTGGCGCCCAGGGCATCCAGGCGCCTGCCGCCCGTGAGCACCCTGGCGCCGCGCGCCACGGCGTCCTGCACATGGCGCTCGATCTTTTCCACGGCGCGCGCATTGATCATGGGGCCGATCTGCGAGGCCGGGTCGCTGGCCGGGCCCACGTGCAGCGCGGCCACGCGCGCGGCCAGCTTCTGTGCAAACGCGTCGTGCACGCTGCGGTGCACGAAGACGCGGTTGGGGCACACGCAGGTCTGGCCGCCATTGCGGAACTTGGCGGCCATGAAGCCGTCGACGGCGGCATCGATGTCGGCGTCCTCGAAGACGATGAAGGGCGCATTGCCGCCCAGCTCCAGCGAGAGCTTCTTGAGCGTGTCGGCGCTGCGCCGCGCCAGGTGCTTGCCCACGGGCGTGGAGCCCGTGAAGGTGATCTTGCGCACGCGCGCATCGTCCAGCCAGACATCCACCACCTCGGGCGTCTTCTCGCGCGAGGCCGTGACGATGTTGAGCACGCCGGCCGGCACGCCCGCCTCCTGGGCCAGCAGCACCAGGGCCAGCGAGGTCAGCGGCGTGTCTTCCGCGGGCTTGCAGACCACGGTGCAGCCGGCGGCCAGCGCGGGCGCGATCTTGCGGGCGATCATGGCGGCCGGAAAATTCCAGGGCGTGATGGCGGCCACCACGCCCACGGGCTCGCGCAGCGCAAACATGCGCCGGCCAGGCACGGGCGCGGGAATGATCTCGCCGTTCATGCGCGTGGCCTCTTCGGCAAACCATTCGATGTAGCTGGCCGCGTAGGCGACCTCGCCCTTGCCCTCGACCAGGGGCTTGCCCTGCTCGCGGCTGATGAGGCGGCCCAGGTCGTCCTGGTGGGCCAGCACCAGGTCGTTCCAGCGCTTGATGATGGCGGCGCGCTGTTTGGCGGGCGTCCTGCGCCAGGCGGGGAAGGCGGCATGCGCGGCGTCCAGCGCGGCGCGGGCCTCGGCGGCGCCGGAGTCGGGCACCTCGGTGATCAGTGCGCCCGTGGCGGGGTCGGTCACGGCCAGGCGTGGGGCAGGTGCGGCGGGCGTGGCCGTCTCAGTCGCAGTCGCGGTCGTCCATTGGCCGGCGATGAAGTTGGCGCTGCGCAGCAGCTCGGGGCGGGTCAGGGTCAGTGGCATGGGATCGGTGGATGCAGGTGTTGTAAGGGGCGGCTCAGCTCACGATGCCCAGGTGCCAGGGCACGAACTCATGGTCGCCCAGGCCCAGGGCCTCGCTCTTGGTGGGCTCGCCGCTGGCGTGCCGCAGGATCTGCGCGAAGATGCGCTGCCCCATCTCGGGCACGCCGCATTCGCCGTCCACGATCAAGCCGCAGTTGATGTCCATGTCTTCCTCCAGGCGGCGGTACATGGGCGTGTTGCTGGCCAGCTTGATGGTGGGCGCGGGCTTGCTGCCGAACATGGAGCCGCGCCCCGTGGTGAAGCAGATCAGGTGCGCGCCGCTGGCAATCTGGCCCGTGGAGGCCACCGGGTCGTAGCCCGGAGAATCCATGAAGACGAAGCCCGGCTCGGTGATGGGCTCGGCGTATTCGTAGACGGCGCGCAGCGGCGTGGTGCCGCCCTTCATGGCCGAGCCCAGCGATTTCTCGAAGATGTTGGCCAGGCCGCCGGCCTGGTTGCCGTGGCCGACCACGCCGTTGAACTGCGCGTTCTGGCCGGCCGCGTAGCGCTCCCACCAGGCCAGGCGGTCCAGCAGCTTCTGCCCCACGGCAGGCGTGATGGCGCGGCGCGTGAGCATGAATTCCACGCCATGGATCTCGGGCGTTTCCGACAGGATGGCCGTGCCGCCGTGGCGCACCAGGA
>NZ_JAELTK010000179.1:0-2100 GCF_016428765.1 Delftia sp. ASV31 | reverse complement strand
CCCCCCCCCCCCCCCCCCCCCCCCCCCCCCCCCCCCCCCCCCCCCCCCCCCCCCCCCCCCCCCCCCCCCCCCCCCCAAAAAAAAACTTTTTTGTTCGCATTTCGTCGGCAGCGTCAGATGTGTATAAGAGACAGGTGAGTATGGGCATACTCGCTACGGGTCTGTGGCTCATATCCCGGGATGGGGCACTCGGTCAGCTTGCTGCCCCTGAACATGACCGCGGTGCTTTGGAGATGGACGTGCGCAAAGCCATAGAGCTTGGCCGTGCCCGGGCACAAGCTTCCGCCGAAGCCCAGTTGACGTTATCGGGACGACGCGCATCTCCACCAAAGCCCTGAAGCACCGCGGTGCCGGCGCTCAAGCGTTTCTCAGGCGTGCTCGGGTTGGAGGATGCTCGGCGTCTCGTGCTTCGATGGCCGCCTCTAGCTTCTTTGGATGCTGCATCAGTTTTTCCGCTTCGGCGAACAGAATCGAGGGAGCAATCTCAAGTGCGCCGCACAAGCGCAGTAGGGTCACCAGATTTGGGCTGGTAGCCCCGTACTCAATCCTTTGCATGGTGAGGCGGCCGGTGCCGGCCTTATAGGCGACCTCCTCTTGGGCTAAGTCCGCCTGCTTTCTTGTCTTGCGCAGGACTAGCCCCAGCGCCACGGACCACTTGGCCTCATGCTCGTTCAGTTCGATTCGCATGGCCGCGAGTGTTGAAGAGATGTCACTTTTAAGGAACTTCATAAAAGATACTTCTTCTTTGTGGCATCAAAAAAGATGCATCATTTATGATGCTTATCATTTATACGCAAAGCGCACTGCGAGCTCATCAACCTGCCCTGGCAGCTTGCTGCGCAGAGCAAGTACCCGACAGCTATATGGACACCTTCATACACACACAACGTCGTGCTCAGGTCCTGCCGCCAACGAGCAAGAAGGAGCGTGGTCGCCAGGCATGGCGGTTTGCAGAGTTCTCGTCTCGAGTGTTCTTTCTGCTGGAGGCTTGCGTTGACCAGCGGCAGGACATTGAAGTGGTGCAGTACGTGACCACCGATGCGGCAACGGCATACCAGCTCGAACGCGAGCTCACTGGGTGTCGGTGGTCCCGCGTGCACGTGTTCATGCGGTTTCGAGACCATACGAAACAGGACTTGATGTATGAGGAGCTTGAGGCAGCGTACCGCTCCCGGTCCACGGGAACGCATTGGTACCACCTCGTGTCTGGACACCTGATTGCAGAGTCAGGTGTGACTACGAAACAGCTTCAGAACTTGGAGAACGACTTTGAGCTTGTCTACGAGCGGCGTGGTTCTTCTTCGCAGTTGCACTCGCTCCCATGCTGAGACTTCAGCTTGTTTCTGACCTGCACCTTGAACTTCATGAGCAGAACGGCCTGCAAGTGCCCTTCACGGCGATGCCCGGTGTAGACCTAGTCGTGCTGGCCGGCAACGTCGGTGGTTGCAAGCGCGGGATGGAATTTGCCCGCGAACTCAAGGCTCCGGTGCTCTACGTGCCAGGGACCCTGGAGCATGGAGGGCTCGAAGTCGACCAGACGACGATGGTGATGAAGTTCGAGGCCATCAACTCGAGGGTCAAGGTACTTCAAAACAATTCCGTGGTCATCGGCGGAGTCCGCTTTCTGGGTACCACGCTCTGGCCGGATTTCGGTACTCCAGCACACCCCGGCAGGTTGGCTTTGGCCATGGCACCCTACGAGGGCATCCGGCACAAAGCCCATCCCATCCCGTATGCCGCTCTACTCTGGCATCACAACTGCGCAGTTGCCTGGTTGGCCAAGAGGCTTGCTCAGCCCTTCAAGGGGCCAACGGTTGTGGTGTCTCACCATGCGCCACATCCAAAATCGACGCCTTTGCAGGGACCCATAGACCCCATCGCCCAGCCCAACCAAACCCGGTTGACCGAATTGATGCAGTCCGCGACCATCTGGCTGCATGGAGGTGTGAGCGTAGCGTGCGACTACCGTATCGGAGCCACGCGTGTCGCAGCCAATCCCTTCGGAAGTCCAGCTGACCGAGGGTACCCCTACTCCGTTGTGGCAGGCTCCAATGGGTACGACCCTGAGCTTGTTATAGACGCTGTCTCTTATACACATCT
>NZ_JAELTK010000178.1:0-2474 GCF_016428765.1 Delftia sp. ASV31 | reverse complement strand
CCCCCCCCCCCCCCCCCCCCCCCCCCCCCCCCCCCCCCCCCCCCCCCCCCCCTTTTAGATGTGTATAAGAGACAGGAATATAAAGACCGTAGTAAGAGCGGTTAAGATGATATTTGAATTTTGTTCGACCATCATCCAGCGTTATGTCAAAACTGCCTGACATGGCAATCAAAAGCTGATGCAGACACTTGTGCGCATGACCACCTCGATGGGAACCACCAGGGACATCGTATAAATAGTACACACGACGAATATCGAACGGTACATGCTGGCCTGCTTCAATAAATGTTAGATTGCCTCGTGGATCTTCAACCTTGGGCAGATCGATAATCTTGCAGTGCTGTAACGACATGATCAACTCTCTTATAGGGTCAAACGTGAAATGTGTTGCAAGCGTCGATCACTCGCTGTGGCTCGGCAATTCCAGGATAGAGCGGCAAGCTCAACACCATGGCTGCGTGCGTTTCCGCCACCGGCAACCGGGGCCAGTGCTCGCTCGCGTAGGCGGGTTGGAGGTGGATCGGTATGGGATAATGGACGAGCGTTTCGATTCCTGCAACGCTCAAATGTGCCTGCAAGGCAGCACGCAATGGGGTTTTCACCACAAACAGGTGCCACGCATGAACCTCACCTTCACCCGGAAGTGCCGGCAATGCAATATGCGGATTGCTGATGCCAGCACAGTAAAGCCTCGCCAAGCTCTCCCGTGATTTGGTATCGGCAGCCAACGAGCGCAATTTGATGCGTAAAAATGCCGCCTGCAACTCATCCAGCCGCGAGTTCACGCCCTGTCGCTCATGGTGATACTTGCGGCTGGAACCGTAACTGCGCAACGAAGACACACAAGCAGCCAGAGCCGAGTCTGCAGTGAGTACCGCACCGCCATCGCCCAGAGCACCAAGGTTTTTTCCGGGAAAGAAGCTGAAGCCTGCGGCATCGCCAAAGCTGCCGGCATGACGGCCATGCATCGTGGCACCATGTGCCTGCGCGGCATCCTCGACCAGCAGCAGGCCATGCCGGTCGGCCAAAGCGCGCAGCGCGGCCATGTCGGCTAGGCGCCCATATAGATGTACTGGCAATAGCACACGGGTGCGCGAAGTGATTGCAGCTGCGGCGGAACGCGGGTCAAGGTTACCGGTGACCGCATCTGGCTCAGCCAGCACCGGCGTCAACCCGGCCTGAGATACCGCCAGCGCGGTGGCAATGAAGGTGTTGGCAGGCAATATCACTTCGTCGCCTGGCGCCAGCTTTCCCAGTTCAACGTAGGCGCGCAGGATCAGGGTCAGTGCGTCCAGCCCGTTGCCGACGCCGATACAGTGCGGTACATCGCAATAGTTAGCGAATTCCTTTTCGAATGCTGCAAGTTCCTCGCCCTGAACGAACCATCCACGCGCCAATACTCGTTGCAGCGCTTCCGTAAACTCGTCCTTGAAGCGCAGATTCAAGCCTTTTAAATCGAGAAAAGAAACCATATTCATGCACCAATCATATTGCACACCGCGCGTTCGAAGACCAACTCAGAAACAAGGTAGTCCTCCTCGTAGGCATCATAAGTCGAATTCAGCCTCCCAATGGGGAGTGCCGGGATGAACCTCATCTCATGACCGAGCATATTTGCCAAAGTGGAGTAGGAGCAAAACTCTGCGTGCTCAGGGACAAGCCAACTAAGAGCCTTTGCCGGCACCGCTCTAAATATCATACCAACCCATGCAGCACCGGACGCACCCACAATCATTTCTGCATCACGAAATATCCTCGCCTGCTCTGCCAGCGATTTGCCTTCCATAGATACCGGCTCGAATCCGTATTTGAGGGCAATTTCCATCAAGGCCATTTGATTGTAATCCCGTCGCCCCACTGGCCTCTTGATAAATATCCGATGCTGCTTCCTCGATGGATTTTGATCTTCTCCGAGAATATTATCGCGAAGATTTCTGATGTAGTCCAGCATGAATTCCCGATGATGGCTATAATCATGAACTCTTGGCCAAATGCCAAAATTCATATTGAATGGCTCAAACCATACATCGTCAATAACTATAAGACTCTTAGCCCTAACAGCACATCCATTTCTCACAGGGACTATAGTGCGATCGCCTACGCATGACCTTAGCGCATCTGCAAAAGATGGAATGGTTACGCATTCAAATGGAACAATAATCGGCAGCATGTCATGCTCAGGCGGCAAATACTTCAAAATATATGCTTTAGGCAGGCACTGCATCATATAATGATACCAATTAAATGCCCCCGATACGCCCATTAAAACTCCGGCATCCATATCCTGTCTCTTATACACATCTGACGCTGCCGACGAAATGCGAACAGTGTAGATCTCGGTGGTGGGCGTATCAGTAAAAGGGGGGGGGGGGGGGGGGGGGGGGGGGGGGGGGGGGGGGGGGGGGGGGGGGGGGGGGGGGGGGGGGGGGGGGGGGGGGGGGGGGGGGGGGGGGGGGGGGGGGGGGGGGGGGGGG
>NZ_JAELTK010000177.1:0-2609 GCF_016428765.1 Delftia sp. ASV31 | reverse complement strand
GCCTACGAGCTGGGCTGGAACGCTGCCGCCGCACGCCGCGATGCCGACTTCGATGCCTTTGACGCCGAATGGGAGCGCGAATGGACCACGCGCCGTGGCGCCAGCCATCTTGACTGGGACCAGGCCCGTCCCGCAGCCCGCGCCGCCTGGGCGCGCGCAGGCAGCCGTGATGTCCGTGACGAGACGGGCACCATCGTCGCCCCCGCCTATACGGGCGATATCGACAACGACGATGTGGTGGACGTGCTCAACGACCTGCTTGAATCCTGCCGCGATGGCGAGTACGGCTTCCGCACCTCCTCCGAGAACGCCGACTCGCCCGACCTCAAGGCCCTGTTCATGCGCCATTCCACCGAGTGCGGCGCTGCCGCGCGGGAGCTGGAAGCGGAAATCCGCAGGCTCGGCGGAGAGCCGGCATCGGGCGGCACGGTGGCCGGCGCGCTGCACCGGGGCTGGGTGTCCGTGAAGACGGCCCTGACCTCGCAGGACGACAAGGCGGTGCTGGAGGAATGCGAGCGCGGCGAGGACTCCGCCCTCGCCCAGTACCGCAAGGCGCTCAAGCAACCGCTGCCCCCGGCCGTGCGCGTGGTGGTGGAGCGCCAGGCACAGGGTGCCCAGCGCAACCACGATGAAGTGCGCGACCTGCGCGACCGTTACCGCAGCGCAGCCTGACCGCGCATCCCGCGCACCGCGCGGGCCACGGCATCGTCAGCCGCCCACGCCATAGGGCGCAAAGCGGCTGGCGTTCTCATCCACATGCAGCGCCTTTCCCACATAGGGAAAGGCGCGCTGCGTGCACTGGTCGCGTTCGCAGACCTTGCAGCCCATGCCGATGGGCGTGGCCGATTCCGGATCGCCCAGGTCCAGCCCCTTGGCATAGACCAGGCGCGCGGCATGGCGTATGTCGCAGCCCAGGCCGATGGAGAAGGTCTTGCGCGGCGAACCATAGCCGCGCTGCCCGTGCGAGACCGAGCGTGCAATCCACAGGTAGCGCCGTCCATCGGGCATGCTGGCCAACTGGCGCAGCACCTGGTCGGGCTGGCCGAAGGCCTCGTACACCGTCCACAGCGGGCAGGTGCCGCCCGTGCGGCTGAAGTGGAAATGCGTGGCCGACTGGCGCTTGGAGATATTGCCCGCGCGGTCCACGCGCACGAAGAAGAAGGGCACGCCCGGTGCGCCCGGCCGCTGCAGCGTGCTCAGGCGGTGGCAGACGGTTTCAAAGCCCACGCCAAAGCGCTGGCCCAGCAGGTCGATGTCGTAGCGCAGTTGCTCGGCCGCCTCCAGGAACAGGTCGTAGGGCAGCAGCAGCGCGCCCGCAAAGTAGTTGGCCAGGCCCACGCGGGCGAGCTTGCATGACGCCGGATCGCCCTGGAAGGCGGCGGTGGCGATCAGCCGGTCCAGCGTGTCGCCCATCTCCAGCAAGGCCAGCTGCGTGCCCAGCTGGAAGGCCTGTTGTGCAGGCTCCAGCGCCGAGGACAGCCACAGCGAGCGCGTGGCCGGGTCGAAGCGGCGCTGGCTTTGCCGGGAGTCTTCCGAACGATGCACCTGCACGCCGTGGCGCTGCTGCAGCCGCCGAACCAGCCAGTCCGCCAGATGGCCCGGGTCCGCGCGCGCCTCGCCGGCCAGGGCCTGGGCCGCGCGGTCCACTTCATCGAAGTAGTTCTGGTGCGCAAAGAAGAAATCGCGCACGGCCTCGAACGGCATGGTGCGCGCCACCGGCATGTCCGAGCGGTCATCGCCCAGCCTGAGCGACATGCTCTCTATGCGCTCCAGGGCTTCCAGATGGCGGCGGTGCAGCGCCATCACCGCACGCCCCAGGGCGGGCATCTGCGCGGCGACTTCCTGCAGCTCGGGCAGGGCAATGGATTCGGGCGCCTCGGCAAGGGCCTCGCGCAGGCCGGCGACCAGGCGCGCTTCCTCGTCCTCCGAGAACTGCTGGATATCGACGCCCAGCGCACGGTTGAGCTTGAGCAGCACCGACACCGTCAGCGGCCGCTGGTTCTGCTCCAGCTGGTTCAGGTAGCTGGGCGACAGGCCCAGCGCGTGGGCCAGGGCGATCTGGGACAGGCCGTGCTCCGCGCGCAGTTTGCGCAGCTTGACGCCCATGAATGTCTTCTTCATGCCTGTTTCCTCGGGTGGCTGTTATTCGCAGAATTCGCAATATCGTGGGTTTCGTTTCGCAAGAATTCGCCTTTTCAGCCCTATGGCTGAGGCGCTATTTTGCGTAGATTGCGAAGCATGACAACACCTGCTGGAACCGCCGAGCTGCGCGAACTGGTATTGCCCGCGCTGGCCAACCACCACGGCACGCTGTTCGCGGGCCAGGGCCTGCAGCTCATGGCCAAGGCCGCCTTTCTGGCAGCGCGCAGCCTGGCGCAGCGCGAGGTGGTGATGGCCGCCGTCACCGGCGTGGACTTCCTGGCGCCCGTGCCCGTGGGCCACGAGATCGTCCTGCGCGGCTGGGTCAGCCGCGTGGGGCGCAGCTCCATGACGGTCTGCGTCACCGCATCGGCCCAGGCGCCGGGCATTGCCTGCGAGGACGTGCTCAAGGGCCTGTTCGAGATGGTGGCTGTCGACCACAACGGCCTTCCTGCCGCCATTGCCCATTC
>NZ_JAELTK010000176.1:0-2567 GCF_016428765.1 Delftia sp. ASV31 | reverse complement strand
AGAGCTCTTTGCGGATCGGCATCTTCGGCGCCGAGCCCTGGACCGAGGCCATGCGCCGCGAGATCGAGGGCAAGGCGGGGCTGGATGCCGTGGACATCTACGGCCTGTCCGAAGTCATGGGCCCGGGAGTGGCCAGCGAATGCGTGGAGAGCAAGGACGGGCCGGTGATCTGGGAAGACCATTTCTACCCCGAGATCATCGACCCGGACACGGGCGAGGTGCTGCCCGATGGCAGCGAGGGGGAGCTGGTCTTCACGTCGCTGTCCAAGGAGGCCATGCCCATCGTGCGCTACCGCACGCGGGACCTGACGCGGCTGCTGGCGCCGACCTCGCGCAGCTTCCGGCGCATGGGCAAGATCGTGGGGCGCAGCGACGACATGCTCATCATCCGCGGCGTGAACCTGTTTCCCACCCAGATCGAGGAGATCGTGCTGCAGAACGCCCAGCTGTCGGGCCAGTACCAGCTGGTTGTCACGCGCGACGGCAACCTGGACCGGCTGGCCGTGCGCTGCGAGATGCAGCCGGGCACGCAGGGCGACACCGACGCGCTGGCCCTGTGGGTGCAGCAGCGCATCAAGACCCTGGTCGGCGTGAGCGCCGAGGTCGAGGTGCTGCGGCCCGATTCCATAGAGCGCACCCTGGTGGGCAAGGCCCGCCGCGTGATCGACCACCGCAGCCGCTGAGCGCGCACAGGAGTCCCATGGCCCGAGGCCGATCTTCCGGATACGACGACCAGCGCGAACTGATCCTGGGCCATGCCGCCGCGCTGTTCGCGCGCAGCGGCTACCCCGGCACTTCGATGAACGAGGTGGCCCAGGCCTGCGGCCTGTCCAAGCCCACCATCTACCACTACTTCCGCGACAAGTACGCGCTGCTGGTGGACATCACCGATGGCCACATGACGCGGCTGCAGTCCCTGGTGGACGAAGTGCAGTCCATGGGCCTGCCGCCCGAGCCGCGGCTGCGCATGCTGATCGAGCGCTTCGTGCAGGAATACGCCCATGCCCGCCATGCCCACCGCGTGCTGACCGAGGACGTGCGCTTCCTGCAGGACGACGACCGCCAGCGCGTGCTGGGCAAGGAGCGCGCCGTGGTCGAGACCTTTGCCCAGGCGGTGGCCCAGCTGCGGCCTGACGCCGATGGCGCGGGCCTGTCCAAGGCGCTGGCCATGCTGCTGTTCGGGATGATGAACTGGATGTTCACCTGGCTGCGGCCCGACGGCTCGCTGGACCACGAGGCCATGGCCCCCGTGGTGGCCGACCTGTTCCTCGGAGGCCTGCCGGCCGTGCAGACCCCAGGCAAACCCGGGCATCAAACCGCTGGCAAAAAAATAGTTACCACGGTAAATTGTGGCGCCTGAAGGTGCCACGCCCCATCCAACACAAGGAGACAGACATGAAGCGTTTGACGAAACTGGGCCTGCTGGCCGCGACCCTGGCCACGGTCTGGGGCTCGGCCCTGGCCGACATCAATGTGGGCGTGGTGGTCTCGGCCACCGGACCGGCGGCCTCCCTGGGCATTCCCGAAAAGAACACCGTGGCGCTGATGCCGCGCACGGTGGCGGGCCAGAAGGTCAACTACATCATCCTGGACGACGCCTCCGACACCACGGCGGCCGTGGCCAACACGCGCAAGCTGATCAGCGAGAGCAAGGTCGATGTCATCCTGGGCTCCAGCATCACGCCCAACTCGCTGGCCATGGTGGACGTGGTCTCCGAGGCCAAGACGCCCATGATCACGCTGGCGGCCTCGGCCAAGATCGTCGAGCCCGTGGATGCCAAGAAGTTCTGGGTCTTCAAGACGCCCCAGCACGACGCCATGATGGCCGCCGCCATCGGCGAGCACATGGCCAAGGCCGGCATCAAGACCGTGGGCTACATCGGCTTCAACGACGCCTACGGTGAAAGCTGGCTGCAGGAGTTCCGCAAGGTGGCCGAGGCCAAGGGCCTCAAGCTCACCGCCACCGAGGCCTATTCGCGCAGCGACACCTCGGTCACGGGCCAGACGCTCAAGCTCATGTCCGCCAAGCCCGATGCGGTGCTGATCGCAGGCTCGGGCACGCCGGCCGCGCTGCCGCAGAAATCGCTCAAGGAGCGCGGCTACCAGGGCAAGATCTACCAGACCCACGGCGTGGCCAATGCCGACTTCCTGCGCGTGGGCGGCAAGGATGTGGAAGGCACGCTGCTGCCCGCCGGCCCCGTGCTGGTGGCCCACCAGCTGCCCGACAGCAACCCGGTCAAGAAGTCTGCCGTCTCCTATGTGGAGGCCTACGAGGCCGCCAACGGCAAGGGCACGGCATCGACCTTTGGCGCGCATTCCTGGGATGCGGGCCGCGTGCTCGAAGCGGCGATTCCCGCCGCGCTCAAGAAGGCCCAGCCCGGCACGGCCGAGTTCCGCGCCGCCCTGCGCGATGCGCTGGAGCAGACCAAGGACGTGGCCGGCGCCCACGGCATCTTCAACATGACGCCCACCGACCACCTGGGCCTGGACCCTGTCTCTTATACACATCTAAAAGGGGGGGGGGGGGGGGGGGGGGGGGGGGGGGGGGGGGGGGGGGGGGGGGGGGG
>NZ_JAELTK010000175.1:0-2630 GCF_016428765.1 Delftia sp. ASV31 | reverse complement strand
TGCTGTGGTAGCGCCAGCTGTGCCCGCCCTGGCCACCCTGCGCCTCGTCGGCCAGCGGCACCAGGAACAGGTGGGCCTGCTCCAGCGCCTGCAGCATGGCGGCGCCGTCGGCGCGCGGCACCAGGGCCTGGCAGACCTGGGCATCCAGCGTGCGCAGGATGCTGGTGCGCAGCAGGAAGTCGCGCACGGACGCGGGCTGCTGGGCCAGCACATCCTCGGCCAGGTAGTCGGCCACGGCGCGCTCCGAGCCCGAGAAACGCTCGATGAAATCGCTGTGCGGGCCATGGCGCTCCAGCGCCAGCGAGGCCAGCCACAGCGCGCCTATCCAGCCTTCGGTCTTGTCCAGCAGCCGCGCCAGGGCCTCGCGCGGCAGCGGGCAGCCGCGCAGGCGAAAGAACTCCTCGGCCTCGCCCACAGAAAAGCGCAGCAGCGCCGCATCGATCTCCAGCAACTGGCCACTGGTGCGCAGCCGCCCCAGTCCCAGGGCCGGCAGCGCGCGCGAGCCTATGACCAGGCGCCCGCGCTCGGGCAGCTGCTCCATGAGCTGGCGCACCAGGCCCAGCACGGCATCGTTGTGCAGCACCTCGAAATCATCAATGAACAGCGCAAAGGAGCGGCCCTCGCCGGCCAGCGCATGCAGGGCCTGGGACAACTCGCCGGCGCCTTGCGATGGCCCCACTCCCAGGGTGCGCACGGCCGCGCCCAGGCACTGCAGAAAGCGCGAGACATCGTTGTCGGCGGCATCCAGCGTCAGCCAGGCCGTGGCCTGGCCCTCGGCCTGCAGGCGCTCGCGCATCTGGCGCATGGCCGTGGTCTTGCCGAAGCCGGCAGGGGCGCGCACCAGCACCACGCGGGCGCGCAAGGCCTCGGGCCAGCGCGCGGCAACGGCCAGCCGGGCCACCTGGGCGGCAGCGGCGCGCGGCGGGCTCAGCTTGGCCTGCGGCACGTAGCCGGAACCCGGACCGGGGCCGGAGGAAGGGGTGGGCGCTGGGGGCTGCATGCAGGCAGGGGGCACTGTGAAGGGGTGGGGCACCGGGCACTTTCGTCGGTTTCGACGATGGCGGCAAGACGGGGCGATTCCTAGACTTGGAGGCAGATCATAGGTGGCGGCCTGCCGCCTGTCCCGATCCAAGGCGACAGGCAACGGCGCGCCGCCAACGCACCAACCAAGGAGACCTTCACATGCAGCTTGACGCAAGCATCAGCGCCGTCGTCACGGGCGGGGCATCGGGCCTGGGCGCGGCCACCGCGCGCCGCCTGGCCGCAAAAGGCGTGCGCGTTGCCCTGTTCGACCTCAACGAGACGGCCGGGCAGGCGCTGGCGCGCGAGACAGGCGGCCTGTTCTGCCGCGTGGACGTGACCGACGAGGCCAGCGTGGACGCGGGCTTTGCCCAGGCGCGTGCGGCCCACGGGCAGGAGCGCATCCTGGTCAACTGCGCGGGTACGGGCAATGCCGTCAAGACCGCCAGCCGCGACAAGGCCACGGGCGAGATCCGGCACCTGCCCGTGGCCAATTTCGACCGCATCATCCAGATCAACCTGGTGGGCACCTTCCGCTGCATCGCCAAGTCGGCGGCGGGCATGCTCACGCTGGAGCCGCTGGCCGACGGCGAGCGCGGCGCCATCGTGAACACCGCCTCGGTGGCGGCGCAGGACGGGCAGATGGGCCAGGCCAGCTACTCGGCCAGCAAGGCCGGCATCACGGGCATGACCCTGCCCATTGCGCGCGACCTCATGGGCGAGGGCATCCGCGTGAACACCATCCTGCCCGGCATCTTCGACACGCCGCTGCTGCAGGGCGCGCCCGACAACGTGAAGGCGGCGCTGGCCGCCTCCGTGCCCTTCCCCAAGCGGCTGGGCCAGCCCGACGAATACGCCCACCTGGCCGAGACCATGATCACCAACGGCTACTTCAACGGCGAGTGCGTGCGCCTGGACGGCGCCATCCGCATGGCGCCGCGCTAGGCGTACCGCCCAGGCACCACGGCAGGCACCGTCCCCGCGTTTTCCCTGGCCGGAATCGTCGCTTGCGACGATGCCCGGCCCGCGCCGGCCGGGCCACCATCCCCCCAGGAATACAGGAACAGGAGACATATCCATGGCACAGGCATACATCGTCGCCGCCACGCGCACGGCGGGCGGCAAGCGCGGCGGAAAGCTCTCTGGCTGGCATCCGGCCGATCTCGCGGCCCAGGTGCTGGACGAGCTGGTGCGCCGCAGCCGGGCCGACCCGGCCCAGGTCGAGGACGTGATCATGGGCTGCGTCAGCCAGGTGGGCCAGCAGGCCACGAACGTGGCGCGCAACGCGGTGCTGGCCTCGTCCCTGCCCGAGTCCGTGCCGGGCACCACGGTGGACCGGCAGTGCGGGTCGTCCCAGCAGGCCCTGCATTTCGCGGCCCAGGCCGTGATGTCGGGCAGCATGGACATGGTGATCGCCGCAGGCGTGGAGAGCATGTCGCGCGTGCCCATGGGCACGCCCAACGCCCTGCCCGCCAAGGCCGGCCTGGGCGTGTACATGAGCCCGGCCATGCAGCAGCGCTACCCGGGCGTGGAGTTCAGCCAGTTCATGGGCGCCGAGATGATGGCCGGCAAGTACGGCCTGGCCAAGGACCAGCTGGACGCCTATGCGC
>NZ_JAELTK010000174.1:0-2667 GCF_016428765.1 Delftia sp. ASV31 | reverse complement strand
GCATGGCGCTGCGCGCATCGGCGCGCTGTTCGATCTGGTTGGTGGACATGCTTCAAGCCTCCTGGAATGTCAGCCCGAAGCTGCGACGGAAAAACTGGATGGCCGCACGTTCATCGGTTTCCTTTTGCTCGCGGCGCATCTGGCTCAGCGCCAGATCGCGGCGGCGCACCTCGACGACCTTGCGCAGGCTGCTGACCCGCAGCTCGCAGGCCATCAAGGCCTTTTGCGCGGCCTCCAGGCGGATCGCCAGGTCGGCCAGCACCCGCGTCTGCAGGCCGATGGCGTGCTGCAGGCGGTCCATGAACTGGTACTGGTGGAACATGACCTCGGGCTGCACGGACTGGTTTTCCTGCGCGCCCCAGCGCGTCTGCATTTCCTGCACGTAGTGCTGCAGCTGCTCCATTTGCGTCTGCGCGGCCTGCTGCGAGCGCAGGCGCTCCTGCACCGCCTGGCGCGCCTCGTCACGCTTGCGCGACGCGGCATCGATGGCCACCATCAAGGCATTCAAGGACGACATACCGGGGTTTCCTCCCTGTGTTCGTTATCGCGTTGGTCGCGTTTTGGCAGTGCCGCGTCGCCGCGTCACTGCCCACCGAGTGCGGCAGCCATGCCCGAGATGCTCTCGTCCATGGAAGCCGACTCGAACATGCTTTGCTGCAGAAAGGCCGCCATGGCCGGCTGCAGGCGTATCGCCTCATCCATCTGCGGGTCCGAGCCCGCCATGTAGGCGCCGACCTGGACCAGGTCCCGCCCCTTCTGGTAGCGCGAATAGACAGCGCGAAAGCGCCGTGCCAGCTCGAAGTGCTCGCGCGAGACCACGTTGTGCATCACGCGCGAGGCCGATTGCTCGATATCGATGGCCGGGTAGTGGCCCGACTCGGCCAGCGCCCGCGACAGCACGACGTGGCCGTCCAGAATGGCGCGCGCCGCGTCGGCAATCGGGTCCTGCTGGTCATCGCCTTCGGACAGCACGGTGTAGAAGGCCGTGATCGAGCCCACGCCGTTGAGGCCGTTGCCGCTGCGCTCGACCAGGGCCGGCAGCTTGGCAAAGCACGACGGCGGATAGCCCTTGGTGGCCGGCGGCTCGCCAATGGCCAGGGCGATCTCGCGCTGGGCCATGGCATAGCGGGTCAGCGAGTCCATGAGCAGCAGCACATGCTGGCCCTTGTCGCGGAAATGTTCGGCAATGGCCGTGGCATAGGCGGCGCCCTGCATGCGCAGCAGCGGCGGCGCATCGGCCGGCGCGGCGACGACCACGGCGCGGCTGCGGTCCTGGGCGCCGAGGATGTCTTCGACGAATTCCTTGACCTCGCGGCCGCGTTCGCCGATCAGGCCGACCACGATCACGTCCGCCTGGGTGTAGCGCGCCATCATGCCCAGCAGCACGGACTTGCCCACGCCCGAGCCCGCGAACAGGCCCAGACGCTGGCCCCGGCCCACGGTGAGCAGGGCGTTGAGCGAGCGCACGCCGGTGTCCAGCGTCTCGCGCACCGGGTCGCGGTCCATGGCGTTGATGGGGTTGCGGTCCAGCAGATCGGCGCTCACGTCGGCCAGCGGGCCGCCATGGTCCAGGGGCTGGCCCTGCGAATCCACGACACGGCCCAGCAGGCCGCTGCCGATGGGCAGGCGCAGCACGCCGGCCGCCAGGGACACGGGCGGCTCGACACCGTCGCCAAAGCGCAGCGGTGCGACAAAGGGTTCGGCCGGCGTCACGATGGCGCCGCTGGACAGGCCCTGGATGTCGCCCGCAGGCATGAGAAACGCACGCTCGCCGGCAAAGCCGACGACCTCGGCCAGCACCGGGTCCTGGCCCTGCTGGCGTATCCAGCACTGCGAGCCCACGGGCACCTGCAGGCCCGTGGCCTCCAGCACCAGGCCGGTCAGGCGCGTGAGCGTGCCGTGGGTTTCCAGGGGAATGTCGCTCTGCAGGCGGGCGCGGGCATTGGACAGCAGTTGCTGCCAGGGCCTGGCGGCAGGCTCGGGGGTCAGTTTGGCGGCGTCGGCCAGCGGGGCGTCAACCGGCATCGCGTTCTCCGTCATACCAGGTGGAGACCAGGCCCAGCGCGGCCACGGCGCGGCGCCAGCGCTTGTCCATGCCGGCATCGACCTGGGCGCCGCCCGATTCCACGCGCACATCGCCCTGGGCCACGGAGGCGTCGCTGATCCACTGCACCTTGGACTGGGCGCCATGCTCGGCGCGCAGCGCCTCGTCCAGCACGGCGAAGTCGGCGGGATTCAGGCGCACGGTGGCGGCGCGGCCATCGGCGGCCAGCATGTCCAGCGCCTCGCGCACCACGGGCAACAGGGCCTGGGGCTGGCTGCGCAGCTCCTGGCGGACCACCTGGCGCGCAATGTCGCAGGCCAGGTTGAGCAGTTCCTGCGCTGCATCCGTCTGCAGCTGCTTGAAGCCGGCATCCAGGCCGGACAGCAGTGCGTCCACGCGCTGCGCCGTCTCGCGGCCTGTGCCGGAGACGTAGTCATCCATGTGTTGCTGCCACTGCTGCCGGGCTTCCTGGCGGCCCTGCTCCAGGCCCTCGGCATGGCCTTCGGCGCGTGCCTGTTCCAGCAGGGCATGCAGTTGTTCCTCATCCACTGCGGGGGCGGTGGAGGCCGGAGCGCCCGGCGTGTCGGCTTCGACATCCAGCACCATGGAGTCGGCCTCCAGCC
>NZ_JAELTK010000173.1:0-2891 GCF_016428765.1 Delftia sp. ASV31 | reverse complement strand
CGGCTTCGTGTTCCAGGCCTTCCATGTGCTGCCGCACCTGGATGTCTGGCACAACGTGGCCCTGCCGCTGATGCTGCTGCAGCGGCTGGATGCGGCGGGCCGCCAGCGCGTGCAGCAACTGCTGCAGGCCGTCGGGCTGCAGGGGCTGGAGCAGCGCCTGCCCTGGCAGCTCAGCGGCGGCCAGCTGCAGCGCGTGGCCATTGCACGCGCCCTGGTCCACGGCCCGGCCCTGCTGCTGGCCGACGAGCCCACCGGCAACCTGGACCCCGGCACGGCCGCACAGGTCATGGAACTGCTGCTGCAGCAGACCCGGGAACACCAGGCCGCCCTGGTGCTGGTCACGCACTCCATCGAGGCCGCGCGCCGTGCCGACCGCGTGCTGCGCCTGACCGCACAGGGCATGCAGCCCGCCTAGCGCCAGAGACCATCCGCCCATGCTCGCCCTGCTTCGCACCTTTTCCTGGCAGGAGCTGCGCCAGCATCCCTGGCGCACGGCCACCGCCCTGGTGGCCATCATGCTGGGCGTGGCCCTGGGCTTTGCCGTGCATGTGATCAACCAGTCCGCGCTCGATGAGTTCTCGCGTGCCGTGCGCACGGTCAGCGGCCAGCCGGACCTGGAGTTGCGTGCCATGCAGGGCGGCCTGCCCGAATCGCTGTATGGCCGTGTTGCGCAGCAGCCCCAGGTCAGCCTGGCCGCCCCCTGGATCGAAGCCACAGCCCTGGCCGGCACCGCCACGCCGGTGCAGTTGCGCGTGCTGGGCGGCGATGCGCTGCGGCTGGCGCCCGTGGCGCCTGCGCTCATGCCCCGGCTGTTCGATGGCGGCGGGCGGCTGGACCTGTTCGCGCCCGATGCGGTCTTCCTCAATGCAACGGCACTCGAAGCCCTGGGCCTGACGCCGGAGCAGGCGCGGCACACGCCCCTGCCATGGCAACTGGGCGGGCGCGCGCAGACCCTGCGCATCGCGGGCACGGTGGCCGCATCCGGCCCGCCGCTGGCCGTGATGGACATCGGCGCGCTGCAGGACAGCCTGCAGCGCTGGGGCCAGGTGGACCGCATCGATGTGCTGCTGGCCGAAGGCGCCACGCGCGAGTCCCTGCTGGCCGAGCTGCGCCGCCTGCCCGACTGGCCCGCCCAGGCCCTGGCCAGCCGCCCCGGCGACGACCAGCAGCGCATTGCCGAGATGTCGCGCGCCTACCGCGTCAACCTCACGGTGCTGGCCCTGGTGGCGCTGTTCACGGGGGCGTTCCTGGTGTTCTCGGTGCTGGCGCTCAGCGTGGCCCAGCGCGCGCCGCAGTTCGCCCTGCTGGCCGTGCTGGGACTGACGCCGCGCCAGCGCCTGGGCCTGGTGCTGCTGGAATCGCTGCTGCTGGGCATGGTGGGCAGCGCGGCCGGCATTGCGCTGGGCGCGGGCTTGGCCTGGCTGGCCCTGCACCTGCTGGGCGGTGACTTGGGCGGCGGCTACTTTGCCGGCGTGCAGCCCGCGCTGCAGTGGAGCGCCAGCGCCGCGCTGACCTTTGGCCTGCTGGGCGTGGCCGCCACCGTGGCTGGCGGCTGGTGGCCGGCGCGCCAGGCCATGGAGTTGCCGCCCGCCGCCACGCTCAAGGGCCAGGGCGCGGGCTCCGAACGCGCGGCGCGTGGCCTGCCGGCCCTGCTGCTGATGGCAGCCAGCGTGGCCCTGGCCTTTGTGCCGCCCGTGGCCGGCATTCCCCTTGCCGCCTATGCCGCCGTGGCCCTGCTGCTGCTGGGCGGCATGGCCGCCCTGCCCTGGCTGTTGGGCCAGCTGTTGCGCCTGGTGCCGCAATCGCTGCTGCGCCAGCCGCTGGCCCTGCTGCCCGTGGAGCGTGCGCGGCGCATGCGCCGCAGCACCACGGTGGCCGTGGGCGGCGTGGTGGCCAGCCTGAGCCTGGCCGTGGCGCTGACCGTGATGGTGGCCAGCTTCAGGGACAGCATGATCGCCTGGCTGGACGCCGTGCTGCCCGCCCCGCTGTACCTGCGCACCGCCGGCAGCGCAGGCCGTGCCGATGCCGCGCCCCTGCCCGCCGATCTGGCCGCGCGCATTGCCGCCCTGCCTGGCGTGCAGCGCGCCCAGCCCATGCGCGGCACCAGCCTGTGGCTCAGCCCGGATCGCCCCGCCGTCAGCCTGCTGCTGCGTCCGCTGCATGGCCCCCAGGGCCAGCAGTTGCCGTGGATACAAGGCCCCGTGCAAGCACCCGCTGGCAGCACGCCCGTCTATGTCAGTGAAGCCGTGGCCCAACTCTATGGCGTGCGGCCGGGCCAGGAGTGGCCGCTGCTGGCCCAGGCCCTGCCGTCCGAAGATTCCCGCGTGTTTGTGGCCGGCATCTGGCGCGACTATGTGCGCCAGTTCGGCGCCATCGCCATGGACTGGAATGACTACCAACGGCTTGCCGACGGCAGCGCCACCACGGCAGGCCCCACCGAAATCGCCATCTGGCCGGACGGCGACGACACGGCCACGGCGCAGCAGCTTCAGGCGCGCATCCAGTCGCTGCTGGCCGGGCCGGGCGCCGCGCAGGCCCTGGAGTTCGCCAGCAGCGGCGCGCTGCGCGAGCGCTCCATGCGCATCTTCGACCGCAGCTTTGCCGTGACCTACTGGCTGCAGGCCGTGGCCATCGGCATCGGCCTGTTCGGCATTGCCGCCAGCTTCAGCGCCCAGGTGCTGGCACGGCGCAAGGAATTCGGCCTGCTCGCCCACCTGGGCCTGACGCGGCGCGACATCCTGGCCGTGGTGGCCGGCGAGGGCATGGCCTGGACCACGGCGGGCGCCATCGCCGGCAGCCTGCTGGGCCTGGGCGTGGCCGTGATCCTGGTGCACGTGGTGAATCCGCAAAGCTTTCACTGGACCATGGAGCTGTCCCTGCCCTGGCCCCGC
>NZ_JAELTK010000172.1:0-2912 GCF_016428765.1 Delftia sp. ASV31 | reverse complement strand
CGCCGAGCGCTGCGGGCTGGTGACGGCCAGCGCATGCATGCGCCCGCTGCGGATGTGGGGCATGGAGGTTGAGATGCTGTCGAAGGTCAGGTCGATGTCGCCGGCCAGCATGGCGTTGACCACGCCCGCGCTGCCCTTGTAGGGCACATGGGTCATGCGCACGCCTGCCATGGAGCCGAAGTACTCGGCCGCAAGATGCCCCGTGTTGCCGTTGCCTGCCGAGCCGAAGGTGAGCTTGCCGGGGTTGGCCTTGGCGGCCTGGATGAGTTCCTGGATGTTCCTGGCCGGCAGCTTGCTGCTGGCCGCAACCACCATGGGCAGGTTGGCCACCAAAGACACGGGCGCGAAGTCGCGGCGGGTGTCGTAGGGCAGCTTGGGATAGAGGCTGTCGTTGATGGCATGGGCGGCCAGCACCATGAGCACGGTGTAGCCATCGGG
Organism: Delftia sp. ASV31; assembly: GCF_016428765.1. NCBI lineage: Bacteria > Pseudomonadati > Pseudomonadota > Betaproteobacteria > Burkholderiales > Comamonadaceae > Delftia > Delftia sp. ASV31. The sequence goes on along the minus strand of NZ_JAELTK010000172.1, from coordinate 2,474 downwards.
CTTGGCGCGCGCCACGTATTGCGAGGCCAGCGTGCCGCCTGCGCCGGGCTTGTATTCGAGCACCACGGGCTGGCCCAGCTGCTGCTGCAGTTGCACGGCCAGCGGGCGGCCCAGCAGGTCGGCACTGCCGCCGGGCGGGTAGGGAATGACCAGCTGTATGGGCTTGGCAGGCCAGGCCTCGGCAGCATGGGCGAGATGGGTGGCCGGGGCCAGCAGGGCGCAGGTCGCCAGGGCCAGGCAGGACAGCAGGCGGCGGCGCGGGAGTGGGTGCATGGGCATGGACATGGGCATGGGCATGGGCATGGGGGGACTCCGTTTCATGAAGAGGACAGGGCGCCGGCCTGGTACTGCTCGCGCAGCGCGCGCTTGAGCACTTTGCCGATCTCGCTGCGCGGCAGGCTGGCGGCCAGTCGCAGCTCGGCCACGCGCTGGGTCTTGCCCACGCGGGCGTTGAGCCATTCGCGCAGTTCGGCGGCCGAGGGCGTGGCATCGGGGCGTGCCACGGCGTAGGCCACGGGGGTCTCGCCCCATGCATCGGAGGGCACGCCGATCACCGCGCATTCGGCCACCTGCGGGTGCTGCAGCAGCACGGACTCGATGTCGCTCGGGTAGACGTTGAAGCCGCCCGTGATGATCATGTCCTTCTTGCGGTCACCCAGCACGATGAAGCCGTCCTCGTCCAGGCGGCCCACGTCGCCGCTGCGGATGAAGCGCAGGCCCTGGGCATCGAACCATTCGGCCTCCTGCGTCTTGTCGGGCAGGCGGTGGTAGCCGCTCATCATCCCGGCCGAGCGGCCCACGATCTCGCCCTGCTCGCCGTGCGGCAGTTCGCGGCCCTGCTCATCGATGAAGCGGATGTCGGCGCCCGGTCCCGGTCTCCCCACGGTGTGCAGCTTGTCGGGGAAGTCATGGCAGTGCAGCTCGCAGCGCACGCCGCCTTCGGTCATGCCGTAGTACTCGATGAGCCGTCCAGGCCAGCGGCGCAGCACCTCGGCCTTGAGCGCGGGATGGAAGGGTGCGCTGGTGCAGAACTTGTGCCGCAGGCGGCTCAGGTCGGCGCCGTCGAACCCCGGGCACTGCATCAGCCGCTGGTACTGCACGGGCACGAGCATGGTGTGGGTGGCATGGTGGCGCTCGGCCAGTTCCAGGTAGTGCGCCGCGTCGAACTTGCGCATCAGCACCAGGGTGCCGCCCAGCCCCAGGGTGGGCAGGGCCGCGACCAAGGTGGTGTTGGAGTACAGCGGCGTGGCGCACAGCGAGACGGCATCGGGCCCGTAGCCGTTGTGGATGGCGCGCTGCACATGGGCCCAGCGCATGGCCCAGGACTGGACGATGCCCTTGGGCACGCCCGTGGTGCCCGAGGAGTAGATGACGTTGAAGGGCCAGTCGGGCTGGGGGTGGATGGGCATGGGTGCCGTGCCATGGTCCGTTTCGTCCGCAGCCAGCCATTGCGACCACGGCATGCCGGCTTCGACAGCGCCGTCCAGGGCCACGCATTGCAGATCCTGTCCGGCCTGCAGCGGCCATTGCGCGGCGGTGTCCGCGTCGCGCAGCACCAGCCGGGCGCCGCAGTTGTCCAGCATGGCGCTCAGGTGGCCTGCCGTGGCCGACGGGGCCAGCGGCGCCACGGCCACGCCCGCGCGCAGCGCGCCCAGGAAGGCCAGCACGTACTCGGGCGAGCTGCCCGCGCAGATGGCCACCACGTCGCCGGGGCCCAGGCCCTGGCGTTGCAGGCGCAGGGCCACGCGGTCCATGCCCAGGCGCAGCGCGGCGTAGTCGAGGCTGCGGCCATCCATGGCCAGGGCGGTGTGGCGGGGGCGCTGGCTGGCCTGCAGCGCGACGAGTTCGGGCAGCGAGCCAAAGGGCTGGCGCAGCAGGGCGGCGATGTCTTCTTGCATGGGAGGGGCTGGAGGGACGGGAGGGACCACTATTCCAGCGACAGGCCTGCGGCCTTGACGATCTGGGCCCAGCTCTTGCGTTCCTGGGCGATGAAGGCGTCGTACTCGGCCGGTGTCTCGCCACCGGGCACGCCGCCCAGGTCGGCAAAGCGCTGGCGCACCTCGGCCGTCTGCATGGCGCGCCGGGCCGACTGCTGGATGCGCTCGACCACGGCATCGGGCGTGCCGGCAGGGGCCAGCAGGCCGAACCAGGCCGTGACCTGCATGGGCACGCCGGCCTCGGTCATGGTGGGCACCTCGGGCAACTGGGCCGAGCGCGTGGCGCTGGTGATGGCCAGCGCGCGGAACTTGCCGCTCCTGATGTGCGGCATGGAGCTGGGCAGGTTGTCGATCATGTAGTCCACCTGCTGGCCCAGCAGCGCCGTGACCGCAGGCGCGGCCCCGGTAAAGGGCACGAGCGTGACCTCGATGCCGGCCTTCTGGCGGAACATCTCCGAGGACATGTGCGGCGACTGGCCCACGCCCGACGTGGACACGTTCAGGCGCCGGGTCCTGGCCAGCTCCACCAGCTCGCGC
>NZ_JAELTK010000171.1:0-2926 GCF_016428765.1 Delftia sp. ASV31 | reverse complement strand
CTGCAGGCCCGGCCTTCGGCCCGGATGATGCAGGGCCTGGTCAGCCTGTGCGCCGACCGGGGCGCCTGCGTGATCGTGGAAGGCATCGAGTCCGCCCAGGGCCTGGAGGCCGTGGCGCTGGCGGGAGCCCATGGCGCGCAGGGCTTCTTCATCGCCCGGCCCTCGCTGCATGGCCTGCTGGACCAGGTGGTGCGCGTGGAAGACGTGCTGGAGGTGCTGGAGGCGACCGAGGTGCAGGACGGCGACGAGCTGGACATGGCCCTGAACTGGAGCGGCATGGAGCGCATGTCTGCCCTTGTGGCGGCCTCAGCCGTGTCTGGTGGAGCCGAGGTGTCGGCCGCCGAGACCGGCATGGGCACGGGATTTTTCCTGCGGGCGCGGGCCTGAGGCCTGGACCGATACCGGCCCTGGGCCGCGCCTGGGTCGTGCCTGGCCCGTGCCTGGCTCGGGCCGGTGCGGCACCTCACTCCAGCATCAGCGGTGCGGCCTTGCGCCGCGCCATGGCCAGGCGGAACAGGTCCATGAAGCGCGGGGCCACGTTGGAGATGTGAAAGCGCTTGCCCGTCTCGCGCGCGGCCCGGCCGTAGCGCTGGCGCCGGGCCGGGTCGTCGCGCAGCTGGCGGATGGCGCCTATCCAGGCGTCGTCGCTGTCGGGCAGCAGCAGGCCGTTGACATCGTTTTGCACCAGCTCCGGCACAAAGCCCCAGTTCGATCCGATCACGCAGCCGCCTCGCGCCAGGATCTCCATCAATCCCCAGTTGGCCACGCCGTAGCGCAGCGGATAGAGGAACAGGTCCACCGAGGCCAGCGTGCGCGCGAACTCGTCATACGGCAGCTTGCCCGGGAACTCCACCACCTGTGCGGCCGGGTGGATCTGCAGAAGATGGTCGCGGAAACTGGCCACCTTGCCCTGGTAGCGGCGCTCCACCCATTGCTGTTCGTAACCGTAGGTCACGGCCGTGGGGTCGCCCAGGGCGATGAAGCGCATCTGCTGGCCATCGCCCTCGCGCACCAGTCGGTCGACCAGGCGCATGAAGGTCTCGAAGCCCTTGGAGCTGGACAGGTCGCGCGATGAGAAGGCCACGGTGAAGCGCGTGTCCTGGCGCGGCGGCGGCTCGGCCTGCTCGTCGGGCGCCTGGATGTCGAAGCCCTCGAACTGCACGGCCACGCGCTCCTGCAGCAGCGGCGGGAACAGCGAGCGCGCATGGGCGCTGGGCGCGATGGTCAGGTCGCTGCACAGCACCTGGTGGTAGTGCAGCATTTCCATGTTGCGGTCGGCCAGGCGCTGGGACAGGTCGGGCGGGTAGTCGGGCTCGTTGCCGTGCACGCGGTAGCTGGGGAACTCGATGTAGCTGACGATGGCCGCATCGATCTCGCCGTACAGCAGGTTGGGCGCGGCCCACAGCGAGTGGGCGACCACCACGTCGATGCGTTTGCCCTTTTCCTTCTCGAAGGCCTGCAGGCCCTGCAGCAGGCCGCGGCCTATGCGTGCCGAGCGCTCCACCTTGCTGGAGTAGTAGTAGCTTTGCGGGCCGACGATGTCGCCATCGGGCCGGAACGACAGCAGGTGGTCGCACTGGCTGGCGTAGTTCTCGGCATGGCCGGGCATGGTCATGAACCAGCTGTCGGCCGCGCCGCTGGCGCGAAGGTGGCTGCACAGCAGGCTGTACTGGCTGGGGTATACGGCGCTGACGAAGATGATGACCGGCTTGTCCTGCATGTTCGTGGAAGTCTCCATGGCGTGGGGGGATGGGATGTGTCGGAGGGCGTGCTCAGCCCGGCACGGGCACTTCGGGCTCGCCGTCGCTGATCTGGTACTTGCGCATCTTTTCCCAGAGCACCTTGCGGCTGATGCCCAGGTGCTGGGCCGTGTTCTGGCGCTTCCAGTCGTTGGTGTTGAGCGCCGCGATGATGCGGTTGCGCTCGTCCATGTCCCAGTTGCTGCGGTCGGCCAGCAGGGGCTCGGCGGCGCCGGCGTCCGGCGGGAAGGTGGTGGCCGACAGGGCCTGGGCGTGCTGCAGGATGCGCTGCGTGGCGCCGTCGGCGTTCCAGTCGCGCGTCTGGCGGGCGGCCACGCCGATGCGCTCGGCCAGGTTGCGCAGCTCGCGCACATTGCCGGGGAAGTACATCTGGGCCACGGCGTCGAGGATGAAGAAGGGCGGCTCGCCCAGCTCCTTCATCGTGGCCTCGCCCACCACCTTGTGCAGGATGGCGTGGAAGATGGCCAGCTTGTCGGCCTCGCCGCGCTCCTCCAGGCTGGGAATCTGCAGCTCGATCACGGCCAGGCGGAAGAACAGGTCGGCCCGGAAGCGCCCCTCGCGCACCAGCCCGCGCAGCGGCTTGTTGGTGGCCGCCACCAGCCGGAAATCCAGCCGCACGGCGGCGGCCGAGCCCAGCCGCGTGATGGCGCGCTCTTCCAGCACGCGCAGCAGCTTGACCTGCTGGTACAGCGGCAGGTCCGCGATCTCGTCCAGGAACAGCGTGCCGCCGTTGGCCTGCTCCAGATAGCCCTTGTGGGCATTCACCGCGCCCGTGAACGAGCCCTTGGCGTGGCCGAAGAACAGGGACTCGAACAGCCCGTCCGGGATGGCGCCGCAGTTGACCACCACGAAGGGGCCCTGGCCGTAGCGGTTGTTGCGCTCGTGCAGCCGCTCGGCAATGCGCTCCTTGCCCACGCCGGTCTCGCCGATGATGAGCACGCTGTGCTCGCAGTCGGCAAAGGTGTCCACGTCGCGCAGCAGGCGCTGCATGCAGTCGGCCACGGCGATGATGTCCTCCGAGCGCTGCACCTGGCGCTGGTTGCTCTGCATGCGCCGCAGGATGCGCACCAGCATGGCGCGCAGCTCGGCCCCCGTGAAGTCGAAGGGCAGCACATGCGAGTACTCCATGGCATAGGTGCCGGCGTTGGCGTCGCGCTGCTTGGCGC
>NZ_JAELTK010000170.1:0-3222 GCF_016428765.1 Delftia sp. ASV31 | reverse complement strand
GGTCCAGAGGTCCACCAGCGGCGCGGTGAACTCCTGGTCGCGCGCCACCATCACGTGGTAGCGCTGGCCGGGCTCGCCGCTCCAGCGGATCTGGCGGCTGCCTTCGGCCGGGCCGTCGCCCATCTGCAGCGCGCTGGCCGAGGGCTGGGGCGGAACGGCCGCCAGTCGCATGGCCTGGGCTGCGGCAAACGGGCCCTGGTCGGGCTGTCCATCGGCCAGCGTGCGAATGCTGGCGGCACGCCAGAGATAGCGTCCGGCCGGCAGGCGGGCCAGCGTGGTGGCGGGCAGTGTGCAGTCGTTCAGGTCGCGTGCATCGATGGCGGGCTCGGCAAAGCCGGCCTGCGCATCGGCAGAGACGACCTGGATGCGGTAGCGCGCGGCGCCCACGACCTGGGTGCATTGCAGGCTGGCGCGGCCCAGGCCCACGGTGGCGTCGGCCTGCGGTGATTCATACAGCGGCGGCACGGGATGGGCCTTGACGCGCAGGGCGCGGCGGCTGGCGGCGCCCGGAATGCCCTGGGCATCGATGCCGCGCAGGGACAGCACGTAGTCGCCGTCCTCCACGCCCGCCAGGCGCAGCGGCGATGCCGTGGCCTGGAAGCTGGCGCTGCGCAGCACCTGGGTCATGTCGGCATCGCGCGACAGCTGTAGCTGGTAACGCACGGCGCCCGGCAAGCCGGGCAGGGGCAGGCTGATCCAGTTGGCGTCTTCCGCCAGCGCGGGCCACGCCGTGATGTCGGGCGCACCCAGCATGGGGCGGGGCTCGCCCACGCGGCCATTGGCGTCCACGGCCACGCCCTGGCCCGGGTGCAGCAGCGCATCGCCAGTGTTCGCGCTTGAGGCGTCGGAGCCTACGGCGACGGTGCCTTCATCGACGGCGGCCGCCGTACTGCCGGCGGCATCGGCCTGGACCAGGAAGCGGGTGCCGCGCACGCTGGTCGATGCAGCGGGCGTGCGGATCTCGAAGCGGCGCTGCGCGTTGCCGGGTTCGGGCGGCACGGAGGCCTCGACGCCGCCCTCGCGCAGGTCCAGCACGGACTGCAGGCTGCCGGCACGGCCCTTGCGGCGCATCTGGCGCAGCACCACATCGGACTGCGACTGCACGCGCACCAGGGAGCCATCGGCCAGGCGCACGGCGACGAATGCGTCCGGGGCCAGCTGCAGGCGCTCGCCTTCCTGCAGCGTCTGTCCCTTGCGCAGGGGCTGGCCCGCATCGTCTCCAGCCGCGCCCTGCGTATCGGCCAGGTGGTCCAGCTGGCGCGTGCTGCGCGCATCACCCTGCACGAATTCCACGGAGGCGACGGCGGCGCGCAGCAGGCGCACGGGGATCTCCAGCACGGAGCCGGGCCGCAGGCGGTAGGGATTGGCCACGCCGTTGTGCTGCTGCAGGTCGGTCCACTGGCGGGCATCGCCCAGGTAGCGGGCCGCCAATTGCTCCAGCGTGTCGCCGGCGACGACCCGGTGCGCCATCGTGTCGCCGTTGCGGCCCGCGGGTTTGATCTGGGCCTGCGCGCCGCCCAGGCCCAGCAGGCCGAGAGCGGCCAGCATGCAGGCCCGCGATACGGGCCTGCCCAGGGCGGCAGGCATGTGTACGGTCATGATGCCTGCTGCAGCGCCTGCAGCGCTGCGTCGGGCACATCGAGGCGATAGCCATAGCCGTACACGGCACTGATGGCGTAGGGCTGTCCGGCGCGCAGGTTCAGCAGGGCGCGCAGGCGCGAGATATGCGTGTCCAGCGAGCGCGACTGCACTTCGGCGTTGTGTCCCCACACGGCTTCGCGCAGGTGCTCGCGCGACAGCAGCCGGCCCTGGTTCTGGAACAGGGTCAGGGCCAGCGTGTACTCGCGGTGCGTCACCTCGATGGGCTGGCCGTGCATTTCCAGGCTGTTGGTGGTGGTGAGGAAACGGTAGGGGCCGAACTCCAGCACGCTTTGCGTGTTCACCGGATAGGCGCGGCGCAACAGGGCGGCCATGCGCGCGCGCAGCTCGGCATGGCGCACGGGCTTGACCATGAAGTCGTCGGCGCCGCAGGACAGGCCCTCGACGATGTCGGCCTCTTCGCTGCGGTGGGTGATGATGAGAATGGGCAGCTCGCGGCTGACATGGCCACGTGCCCATCGCACCAGGTCCGTTCCTTCCATGTCCGGGAGGTGCCAGTCCACGATCAGCAGGTCGAAGCTCTCGCGGCGAAGCTCCAGTTGCAGGGCCGAGCCCGTCTGGTAGGTGTGGCAGCTGTGGCCCGTCTCCAGCGCGACCTGACGCAGCATCTCCAGTTGCAGCGGATCATCGTCCAGAGCAGCTATACGCATCCAAATGTCCTTTCACGCACGCGCCGCAATCCCGGCGCCGAGCCCGCGGGCAAGACTGCCCGCAAATAGGCGGTTTCTCAAGCGAAGCTTACCCTTACTCTGCGGCATCGCGCAGTTGCTGCAGGGCGGCCAGCACCAACTGGGGGTCTGCGGGCTGCAGCCGGGGCTGCAGTGCGGACAGGGCTGCCTCGCCTTCCCTTTGCAGCTGGCCGATGGCCTGGCCGGCTTCCTTGGGGGCGTCGAAGCCCAGACTTTGCAGCAGCAGCTGGCCGTCGGCGGCGACGAGCTTGAAGTAGAACTTGCCGTCGGCTTCGCGGTATTGCTTGAACTGGGGCAGGGCCTGCCTGGCGGCCTTGGCCTTGGCGGCCACGGGCGCCTGTGCCAGGCTGCGCAGGCCGACGGCCGAGCGCAGTTCGCGGATCAGGGGCAGGGTCTCGCGGCGGGCCTTGGCGGCGCCGGCCTGCAGGATGTCCTCCAGCTCGGCAGGGTGGGCCACCAGGTGCTCGTAGCGCTCGCGCATGGGGGCCAGCTCGCGGTCGATGCGCTCGAACAGTTGCTGTTTGGCGTCGCCCCAGGCAATGCCTTCGGCGTACTGGCGGCGCAGCGCCTCGGTTTCCTCTTCGCTGGCAAAGCCCTGGTAGATCTGGAACAGGGCCGAGCCCTCGACTTCCTTGGGCTCGCCGGGCGTGCGCGAGTCGGTGGTGATGCTGCCGATGAGCTTGCGCAGCTGCTCGCGCGAGGAGAACAGCGCGATGGTGTTGTTGTAGCTCTTGCTCATCTTGCGGCCATCCAGGCCGGGCAGCGTGGCCACGTTCTCCTCGACCTGCGCCTCGGGCAGCGTGAAGAACTCGCCGCCGTAGATGTGGTTGAAGCTGGAGGCCATGTCGCGCGCCATCTCGATGTGCTGGACCTG